>NZ_DAINST010000004.1:42398-69842 GCF_036741115.1 Dietzia sp. | reverse complement strand
GTGCGCCCGCTCACCCTTCACCCCATCGCGCATGACGGCGGACGTCCCTCACGCCCGGCGGACCGCTGCCGCCCCCGGCCGGTTCCATTCGAAGAGCACGTAAAGCCAGGGCCCCGCGCTAGCCTGGGCAGCGAAACCGGCGGGCATTACCGCCCGCCGAGTCCGTCAACGAAGGGCACCCGCCATGGGAACTCTGAGCTATACCGCTGCGATCTCCGTTGACGGCTTCGCCGCCGATGCCGACGGGGATTTCCAGTGGACCGCGCCCGGGGGCGAGGTTTTCCGCTTCCACATCGAGCGCCTCGCGAAGGTGTCCACCGAGATCCTCGGGCGGACCACCTACGAGCTGATGCACTACTGGGAAACCCCACCCGAGGGCGAGGAATGGGGCGAGGACGAGCACGAGTTCGCCCGGCGCTGGCAGGCTCTCGACCGCATCGTCGTGTCCACGACGCTCGGCACCTCCGACGTGCACGGCGAGCGCACCCGCCTGGTCGATCACCTCGAGCTCGACGAGCTTCGGCGCATCGTCGACGAAGCCGAGCACGAGGTCGAGATCTTCGGTCCCACCACCGCGGCCCCGGCGATCCGTGCCGGCCTCGTCGACGACTTCCATCTGCTCATCGTCCCCAAGGCCGTGGGCAGCGGGCTCGCGGCCTTCCCCGCGGACGCGAACGTCGACCTTCAGCTCGCCGAGCAGCGCCTCTTCGACGACGGCACGGCATACATGCATTACACGAGGAAATAGCCGCGCGGCCCAGGTGCGCCTCACGCCCGAGCGATAGCGAGATCGTCGCCGCCGACAGGGCTGAGCCCGTCCGTGCGCCCGGAAAAGTAGCGATCGTGGAGATCCGCCGACGTCACGACCTGCACGTCGGTGAATCCCGCCTCGCGCGCCAAATCCATCGCCTCGTCCGGGGTGAGGAGGATGTGCCACGGGTGCCCGCTCTCGGCCGCCCCCTTCTTCGCTATCTCGAGGATCGGCCGGACCTCCGGGGAGCCGATTCGACGGGCTGGGAGAACGAGAACACGAGCTGCGATCCCGTACACAGCGAATGGGCTTCCCGGAACGCGGCGACGAGGGCCTCGCGCGTCAGGTATATGGTGACGCCGAGCAGCGAGACCAACGCCGGAGACGCGGCGCCCAGCCCTGCGCCGCGGAGCGCTTCGCCCCACGCAGGCCCTGCCTCGAAGTCGAAGAGCACGTAGGTGGTCTTCGCGTCGGAGAGGAGGCCGAGCTCGGCGAGCCGCGTGCGCTTCCACGCCTGCGTCGCCGGCGCATCGACCTCGAAGACGCAGACGCCGGACACGCTTCGCTGCGCGAAGCTGTCGAGGCCGGCACCGAGGATCACGTACGGGCCGACCTCGGACTCGGCGAGGGCGTCGTCCGCGGCCCGCTGCCGGGCGACGACCGAGGCGCAGTTCGTCGCCGTACGAACGGGATCCATATCGGGGCGGTCGCGCCAGCCGGCGTCGGGGTCGACGAGCGCGAGCCCGATGGTGTCTTCGACGACGTGCGGGGCGCGTCGACGGCGACGTGAAGGGCGCGCCACAGTGCCGCGCGCGTGGCGGTCGAATCGGGAAGTCCGGGATCTCGTTCCTCGGCCATGAGCGTCCTTTCGATTCTCCACGCGCGAGCGCGTCCGCTCCTAGTTGATGATCCCCGCGCTGTCGTCCATTGCCGCGACCCGGTCCCTCCACGCCTGTAGAGCCTCCGGCGAGAGGCGCGGCCAGTCGTGCACCTCGGCGACCACGCGCAGGGGATTGGAACTGCGGCACGAGCGCGTCGGGTTGCCGGGGAATTTCTTGTCGGTCACGTTGGGGTCGTTCTCGAATTCGCCGGTGGGTTCCACCAGGTAGACGCGCGGTTCGCCGTCACCAGCCGCAAGCTCGGCGGCGAGACCCGCGCAGTCATGGAGGGCCGTGAAGCAGATGTGGTTCATCACGATCTCGGGGCGATAGTTCGAGCGGTGCCACGCGGTGAGGAGGTCGCCGGGGAGCAGGTCGGCCTTGGTGCCGTGGAAGAACGGGCCGTCGTCGAGGGGGTGGGACATCGCGAGAAGCGTCGCCGAATCAGGATTCCGGCAGCGCGGCAAAATCCTTCTTGATGCCTCGGTACCAGACCATTCCCTTGATCGGGTTGCGCCACCGCTTCTTTATCTCTCGTTCCTCGGGTCGGTGCACTGATCATTGCCCATGCGCGCCCGTGGCGCATCCCCGTTCGCGGCGACCGAGGGCACACTGGCGACATGCCCAACATCGCGCAGGTGAATCTCGTGGTCTCGGACATCAACCACAGCCGCAGCTTCTACGAGCTCCTCGGAGTGTCCTTTCTCGGCCGGGACAGAACCGGGAACGGGGCACCGGAAGCTTGGGTCTCGCAGAACATCGGAATCACCATGGTTCTGCATTCCACGGCATTTGCGGCATGGTGGGACCCTTCGTCTCCTCAACCCGCGCGCGGCTCGACCCAGGTCGATCTCGAATTCGACTCGAGAGAAGAGGTGGACGCGATCCTCGGCAGGCTTCAGGAGCAAAGATCGACCGTCGTCACACCTGCCCGTGAGATGCCTTGGGGGCAGCGATTCACCGTGGTGGCGGATCAGGACGGAAACCGGGTCGGGCTCAAGGCGCCCCGCTCGTCGAGCTAGGGAGAGTGCCGCCTGTGCATGACGCCGGGCGGCGTGTTTGCCGGGGGCGGGCGAGGGGAACGAAGGAATCTATGCCGTGAGGGCGCCGGCGACGTAGGCCGCCTGGCCGACGTGGATGGCCGCGTCCTCGATCAGGGAGACGAGGCGGACGCCGCGGCTCACGGGCGGGTCCCAGGACTCGTCGACGATCACGTCGAGGTCGGATTCCGAGAGTGTCGTGGAATATGCGACGACCGCCTTCATAACCGCTTCGAGATACGAGACGAGCAGATCCTGGTCGCCGACCTCGATCTGCGCGGCCTGCTCCGGGGTGTGGCCGTAGCCCATGGTGTCGCCGATCGCGCCGAGGCCGAAGCGCTCGCGGTACGCGCCCCACACCTCGTCCTCGCCGCTGAGCGCGGAGAGCTGGACGTCCGCCTCGCGGCCGCTGTGCCACAGCAGCCAGGCGATGGAGTTGGGGTGGCCGTCGGGGCGGGCGGCGAGCTGCTCGGCGGTGAGGGAGGGGAGCGACCGCGCGGAGGCGGCGGGGCGGTTGGCGATGTCGACGAGGAGATCCTTGGCGTCCATGGGTCCCATTGTGCGCGCGATCCGGCCGCGTGGGGGCTCCGGTTACGCTCGGCCAAAGAAAGTTAAAAGAAACTATTTAAATGCAAGCTTCGTATACACGGTGCGCTGCAAGGCGATTGGGGCGGCGGAGGCGTACCCAATCCTACTATAACGATGTTCTGCATTAACGTTTCTAACAGCTGGGGCTATACATGTCTGCGGGAGTCAACAAGGATCCCCGCCCACTCGAATCCGGAAGGAACCTACATGCGCTCCTCGCGTTTCGCGGCCCTCGCCGCCACCAGCGCCCTCGCCGCCGTCACCGTCCTCGGCGGGGCCGGTATCGCCCAGGCCTAGTATTCGCTGCCCGGCGGCTCGCTCGGCGACGCGGGCAAGGCCTACGCCGCGGCGAAGGATGTCGGCCAGAACTTCGAGTCTGCCGAGGACAAGGCCACTGACACGAAGACCAGTGTCGCCTGGACCGCGATCCCCACCGCCAAGGACGAGCACCGCGCCGGCGCCTCTGCACCTACGGCACGGGAACGGACAAGAAGCAGCTCGTCGCGTTCGACTTCGAGGGCCCGTCGAACTTCGGCGAGTACGTCGACGACTTTGTTTCCGCGATCGACGACTTCGGCTCGCTCGGCTCCGCGAGCTAACGCAGCGCGTAGTCAGCCTTGCGGATTAGCGGCCTCGGCACCTCTACAGGTGTCGAGGCCGTTTCCGTGTCGAGGGCTACTCCTTGCCACTCTCGTCTCGGAAGCGCGGCTCAATCGCCTTCTTCGGGTGGAACCCGGATTTGTCGGAGTAGAACGCGCGGATGCGGTCCATGTCCGCGGCTACGTCCCCGGTCAGCTCGAACGTCGGCCCCAGTCCGGTCGTGCGGGTGCTCCGGTCGACGAAGCCGAGGGTCACGGGCAGCCCGCTCTCCCTGGCGATCCGGTAGAAGCCTGTCTTCCAGTGCGTGTGCCCGCCGCGCGTCCCGTCGGGCGTAATCACGAGCCCGAACGGCGCGCCCGTCCGCAGCTCGTCGACGAGCTCTGTGACGACGGCCCCCGCATTGTTTCGGTCTACGGGAATCCCGCCGAGCGCACGCATAAATGGCCCGGCGGGCCCGCGGAACAGCACGTCCTTGCCCACCCACTTGATGCGCATTCCCAGGCGCCACGCGATCCCGAGCATGAGGATGAAATCCCAGTTCGACGTATGCGGCGCGCCGAGCAGGACGGTGGGGCGCTCCGGGGCGGGCTGGGTGACCAGCCGCCAACGGCAGATCTTCCAGTACGCGCGGGCGATGAGGCGGCGGATCATGGGCCCAACGCTAGCTCAGAACCGTCGCCGGCTACTTCGAATTTTCCGCCGATAGCGCGCCCACGCCGCCTGCCGGCGCGGGCGCCGAGAACCGGCGCCCTACCTCGCCGGGTCGAGCTCGGCCGCGGCCGCGATGTCGAGGGCGCCGAGGCGCTCTTCGGCGGAGCGGCCGTGGAAGGCGAGCATAAGCTCGTCCGCGCCGGTCTGCGCCTGGATCTGCACAAGGCCGGCGCGTACGTCCTCGGCGTCGCCCACGGCGCGCACGCGCATCATGTTGGTGATCTGGCGGCCCTGCGGCGAGTCGACAATCAGCTCGAGCTCGTCGTCCGTAAAGGGCCGGGCCTCGGCGTTCGCGCGCTTGACGAAGCTCGCGACGCGCCGCTTGAGCACCTCGCGCTCGATCTCGGCGGCCACCTCGCGGTCCGTGTGCGCCACGACGTTCGCGCCGACGATCGCGTACGGCTCCTCGAGCTGCTCGGACGGCTGGAAGTTCTCGCGGTAGGTGGCAAGCGCCTGGGTCATCTGGTCGGGCGCGAAATGCGAGGCGAACGCGTACGGCAGCCCAAGTTGCGCGGCGAGCGAGGCGCCGAACAGCGAGGAGCCGAGGATGTAGAGGGGCGGCGGCGTCGCGGCCACCGGCGCGGCGCCGACGCCCTCGATGGGCTTGCGCCCGGCGAGGAACTCCTGCAGCTCGACCACGTCGGAGGGGAAGCGCTCTGAGGCCATCGGGTCGCGGCGTAGCGCGCGGAATGTCTTCTGGTCGGTGCCGGGCGCGCGGCCAAGCCCGAGGTCGATGCGGCCGGGGTGGAGCGCGGCGAGGGTGCCGAACTGCTCGGCGATCACGAGCGGGGAGTGGTTGGGGAGCATCACGCCGCCGGCGCCGAGGCGGATGCGCTCGGTGTTCGCGGCGACGTGGGCGATAAGGACGGAGGTCGCGCTCGAGGCGATCGAGGGCATGTTGTGGTGCTCGGCGTACCAGACTCGCTCGAAGCCCGCGCCTTCCGCGCGCTGCGCCAGACGGACGATATCGGCGAGCGCGGTCTCGTAGCTCGTGTCGGGGTCGGCGGGGGCAAGGTCCAATACGGAAAGTTTCATACTGATTCCAACCCCGGCCCGCCGCCACACATTCCCGCCGCCATATTCCCGCGGCGACTCAGGTCTTGCCGACGGCCTCGCCGTTCAGCCTGGAGTTGTGGAGCTCGGGCATGATCATCACGGCGCCGACCTTCCGCTGCAGCAGCTCGCGGGAAATCGACCCCAGCACCGTGCCCGCGAAGGCGCCCCGGCCGCGCGTGCCGACCACCGTCAGGGGAGCGGAGCGGGCGTGCTCGGCGAGGGGGGAGATGGGATCGTCGAACCTCAGATCGCTGCCGATCTCCAGCTCGGGGAACCGCGACCTCAGCCAATCCCGCTCGGCGCCGAGCCACTCCTCGAGCTCGGCGCGCCGCTCGCCGACCTGCGGCCTGCGGACGACCTCCCTGTATCAGCCGCCGATGGAATCCGGCGGCGGCATGACCGTCAAAATCTGCAGGCCGCTCCCGAGGGTCTGAGCCGCCTGCGCGGCCTGTAGTTCGACGGTCCTGCTTGCCGCGGAGCCGTCGACGCACGCGGCGACCCTCCTATCGTCCCCGGCCGAACCTCCGCCACGCGAGCCCTCGGTGGCAGGGACCACCTCGACCGGAGACGCGGCGTGGGGCGGAAACGCCGTGGCCACGGAGCCGACGAGCATCCCGGGGAACCCGCCGTGGCCGCGGGAACCGAGCATGGTGAGCTGCGCCTCGGCCGACATGCGCCGCAGCACGTCGGTGGCGTGCCCCGTGGCGAGGTGGAATGCCGCCTCGCTTCGAAATCGCCGCCGAGCTCGCCCACGCGCTCGCGCGCGGAGTCGAGCGCGGCGACGGCATCCGGGGAACCGTCGAAGCCGGCGAGGACGCCGAGCGGTCGGTCTGCCGGATCGAAGCGCGGAACGCGGCCGGTACGGGCTGTTGCGGTACTCACGGATATCCCCTCCGCGGGGGCTTTCGCCGTGCCGATGATGATGGTGCCCCCGCTGACGAGGCCATCATCACCTGCTCCCGATTCTACGAGGATGTGTTGCACATCACAGCTCCCGCGGGTGGGTTCGGTCGCGCGCCCGGCGACGCTCTACTCGCCGCCCCGGATCAGGTCGGCGGCGCGCTCGCCGATGAGCATCGTGGTGATGTTCGGGTTGACGGCGGGGAGCTGCGGCATCGCGGACCCGTCCGCGACCCGCAGGCCCGTGACCCCCTTGACCCGCAGCTCGGGATCGAGCGGCGACTCCGGATCGTCCACGGGACCCATGCGGCACGAGCCGGCCGGGTGGTACACGGTGTTGTGTGTCTTGGACACATAGTCCGCGATCTCCTCGTCGGTCTGCACCGCCTCGCCCGGGAAGAGCTCGCGGCCGCGGAAGCGGTCCATCGCCGGCTGCGCGACGATCTCCCGGGCCTTGCGGATCCCGGCCACGGCCACGCGCATGTCGTGGCCGTCGGGGTCGGTGAAGTACCGGGGGTCGACCTTCGGCTTGTCGCGGTAGTCGATCGAGCGCAGGCGAACCGTGCCGCGCGACTCGGCGTGCGTCACGTTCGGGGTCAGCGCGAAGGACTCCGGCGAGGTGGGGTAGCCGCGGCGGCGCGTGTGCATGTCGAAGGGCACGGAGCCGTAGTGCATCATCAGGTCCGGCAGGTTCTGCCCGCCGACGGTGTCGACGAAGATCCCGATCTCCCACCACTGCGTGCTCTCGCGGGTCATCGGCTCGGCGCACTCCCACGAGATCACCGCCTCGGGGTGGTCCTGCAGGTGGGAGCCCACTCCCGGCGAATCGACGCGCACGTCGATCCCGAGGGAGCGCAGGTGCTCGGCCGGCCCGATTCCCGAGAGCATGAGCAGCTTCGGGGTATCGATCGCGCCGGCGGAGAGGATCACTTCGCGCCGCGCGCGCAGCTCGGAGGAACGCCCGAAGGCGTTGTCGACGTACTCGACGCCGGTAGCGCGCTGTTCGGAATTGAAGAGGATCTTCGACACCCAGTGCCCGGTGAGCACGTGGAGGTTTTCCCGGTCCTCGACCGGGTGGATGTAGGACACCGAGGAGGAGGCGCGCGTGCCGTCGGGCTTGCGGTTGACCTGGAACCAGTTCGCCCCGTCGACCACGGTTGCGAACTCGTTGAACTGGACGCGCGGGATGCCGTCCTCGGAGCAGGCCTCGAGCAGCGCGACGCCGACCGGGTCCTCGGGCGGGACGTCCATGATGTGCACGGGGCCGTCGGTGCCGTGGCCCTCGGTGCCGCGCGCGTTGGTCTCGAGCCGGGGGATCAGCGGCAGGATCGACGCCGCGTTCCAGCCGGTGGCGCCGAGCTCCTCCCATAGGTCCATGTCCTCGGCCGGCGGGTGGAAGGCGATGCAAGAATTGTGCGAGGAGCAGCCGCCGAGCACCTTGGCGCGGGCGTGCCGCATAAAGTCGTTGCCGTTCTCTTGCGGCTCGATAGGGTAGTCCCAGTCGAGCCCCGATTCGAGGAGCTCGGGCCAGCGGTTGAGCTGGAGGACCTCGTCGTGCTCGGAATCGTGGTCGCCGGCCTCGAGCAGCGCGACGGTGACCCCGGGGTCCTCGCTGAGCCGCGAGGCGACGACGGCGCCGGCGGAGCCGCCGCCGATCACGATGTAGTCGTACTCGGCGATGGGGTTCTCGGAACGGGGTTCGCTCACGGGTTCTCTCCTTCGTGGGTGGGAAAGGAAGGTGGATGACGGCGGACGCCGGGGTCTCCCCGGCGGGCGCAGCAGGCCAAGGCCGGTTCTCGGCCCGGTGTTTGGTGTCCGGTGTCCGGTGTCCTGTGTCCTACTTCTTCGGGAACCAGCCGGAGACCGCAGGCTCGGTGTTCTCGTAGATGTGCTTGGCCTCGCGGTATTCCTCGAGACCGGTGGGGCCGAGCTCGCGGCCGATGCCGGACATCTTGAATCCGCCCCACTCCGCCTGCGGGACGTAGGGGTGGTAGTCGTTGATCCAGATCGTGCCGTGGCGCAGCGCGCGGGACACGCGGTTCGCGGTCCCGGAGTCCGAGGTCCACACGGCGCCGGCGAGCCCGTACTCGGTGGAGTTCGCGATCTCGATGGCCTCGGCCTCGGTGGAGAAGGTCTCCACGGTGATCACCGGGCCGAAGCCCTCCTCGATCACGGCGGGGTTGTCGCGATCGCAGCCGACGAGAACGGTGGGCGCGTAGAAGAAGCCCTTCTCGTGCTCGGGCCCGCCCCAGTTGCCGCCGGTGCGGAGGGTGGCTCCGGCGGAGACGCCGCGCTCGACGTAGTCGGTGACCTTGTCGCGGTGCGCGGCGGAGATCAGCGGGCCGGTTTCGGCCTTCTCGTCGAACGGGCCGCCCATGACGATGCCCTCGGCGCGGCTAACGAGCTCGTCGACGAAGCGCTCCGCGATCGACTCCTCGATGACGAGCCGGGTGCCCGCCGAGCAGACGAGCCCGGAATCGAGGAAACCCGCATTGAGCGCGTTGTCGACGGCGGCCTCGAAATCGGCATCGGCGAAGACGACGTTGGGGTTCTTCCCGCCGAGCTCGAGCGCGACCTTCTTGATGCCCGGCGCTGCGGCCGCCGCGATCGCGCGCCCGGTGGCGAGGCCGCCGGTAAACGAGACGAGGTCGACGTCCGGGTGGCTGGACAGGGGAGCGCCGACGGTCTTTCCGTCGCCGAGCACGAGGTTCGCCACGCCCGCCGGGAGGCCGAGCTTGTCGAGCACGTCGAGGATGAGGATCGTCGTGTGCGGGGTCATCTCCGAGGGCTTGATCACGAAGGAGTTGCCGCACGCGAGGGCGGGCGCGATCTTCCACGAGGCCTGGAGCAGCGGGAAGTTCCACGGCGTGATCATCCCGCACACACCGATCGGCTCGTAGACGACCTTGGAGATTACCGAGGGATCTCCGGCATCGACGAGGCGGCCCGGGTGCTGGTCGGCGATCTTGCCGTAGAAGCGGAAGCATGCGGCAATATCGTCCATGTCGCCTTCGGCCTCGACGAGGCGCTTGCCCGTGTCGAGCGCCTCGGCCCGGGCGAACTCGTCCTTGCGGCGCACGAGCTCGTCGGCGACCGAGAGGAGGAGGTCGCCGCGCTCCACGGCCGGGGTGGAGGCCCACTCGCCGCGCTCGAAGGCGCGGCGCGCGGCGGCGATGGCCACTTCGGTGTCGGCCGCCGTGGCCTCGGAGACCACGCCGACCTCGGTGCCGTCGGCTGGGCACACGATGGTGCGGGTCTCGCCGGACGACGAGGGGACCCAGCGGCCGTCGATGTAGAGAGTGGCAGGTGCCTGTGCGTTGTCGCTCATTGCTCGTCCTGTCGTTGTTCGCGGTTGGTGTCGTTATTCGTCGCGGTCGTCGTGTTCGGCGCCGGCCGTGGGGCCTGCCGAGGGGGAGACCCTGTCCGTGTCGATCCATTCCTCGGGGACGTGCGCGGTGACCCCGCCGGTAGTGGCGCCCATGTCGCCGCTCATGTCGAGGTACGTGATGTGCCCGTCATACGCATCGAGCACGTCGGTGATCACCTGGTCGCGCGTGAGCCCCATGATGTCCCGGCCGCGTGAGCCGAAGATCGAGAAGACCTCGAGGCGGTAATACGTGTCCCGCACCGCCGAGAGGTTGACTGCGAAGCTCGGCAGAGCATAGGCGACCGGATACGCCTGGTACTTGAAATCGTCGGTGTCGGGGAAGCGCACTACGAGGTCGACGTACGGGATATCCGAGTCGGGGTGGGCACCGCGGTGGCAATGGACGTCGACCCCGAGGGCGTCGAGCTCTGCGGCGACCTCTTCGACGGCGGGCGCCGCGACGTCTTCGACGAATTCGCGGACCTCCGTGGCGGAGGCGTATTGGTGGCGCCGGCGGAGGCGCTCGCGCCAGTTACCGCGGTCTCCGCCGTCACGAACACGCGAACCGAGCACGTCGGGAAGCGCCGCTCGCCTCGAATCGAGGCTGAGGTGCTCGGCGCGCAGCACGCGGAAGAGGCTGACCATGATGAGGTACACGAGCAGCGAGAGTGGTAGTCCGACTACGACCGTCGCCGCCTGCAGCGTGTAGACGCCGTCGATAAAAAGCATGACTAGCGTGAGCGCGCCGGTGATCACGGCCCACACGATGCGCAGCCACGGCGCCCCGTCGGAATCCGCCATGGTCGGCCGCGAGGTCATGTTCGCCATGACCAGCGAACCCGAGTCCGCGGAGGTGACGTAGAAGAACAAGCCGGTGATCACCGCGAGCGCGATGGTGAAGGTCGCCCCGGGGTACTGCTCGAGGAGCAGGAAGAAACCCGATTCTGGCTGGTTGACGGCGGTGTCGAGGAATTCGGTATCGCCGAAGTGCTGTAGCGCCGCATTCCCGAAGATCGACACCCACAGGAGGATGAAGGAGAAGGGGATGAGCAGCACGCCGACGACGAACTGGCGAAGCGTGCGTCCGCGCGAGATGCGCGCGAGGAAGAGGCTGACGAACGGGGCCCACGCGATCCACCACGCCCAGAAGAACAGCGTCCAGTCGTTCATCCACTGTTCCGGCGGATAATCCGCCGAGCCCGGGGAATAAGCAAAGGTGCGCATGAGCATCGACGGGAACGAGGCGAAGAAATCGCCGATGTTCTGCACGAGAGCGTTGAGGAGATCGGTGGTCTGTCCCGTGAAGAGCACCCACAGCATGAGGAAGACCGCGAGGAGCACGTTGAGCTCGGAGAGGCGACGAATTCCCTTGTCGACACCGGAGACGGTCGAGGCGATGGTGATGAACACGGCGAGGGCCATGAGGCCGATCTGCACCGCGAGGGAATTGGGAATGTCGAAGATCTCGGACAGCCCGTAATTGAGGAAGACGACGCCGATTCCGAGCGACACCGAGATGCCGAAAATCGTGCCGAGGGTCGCGGCGATGTCGATAGTGTGGCCCGCTGCCCCGTGGATGCGGCGGCCGAAGATCGGCGCGAGTGCGGAGCGGATCGAGAGCGGCAGGTGATACCGGTAGGCGAAGAGGCCAACCGCCATGCCCATGAGCGCGTACATCGACCAACCCGGCACACCGTAATGGAAGATTGTCCAGATCGGCGCCATGCGCGCGGCCTCGGGGGACAGGGCCTCGACGTCCGGCGGGGTGAGGTAGTTCGTGGCCGGCCCCGAGATGCCGAAGAACATGAGGTCCACGCCGATGCCCGCAGCGAAAAGCATGGCCGCCCACGTGAACATGTTGAATTTGGGCTTCGAGTGGTCGGGGCCCATCTTCGTGCGGCCGACAGACGAAAAAGCCACGACCAACACGAAGATCACGACGATCGTCGCGGTGAGCACGTAGTACCAACCGAAATTCGTGGCGATCCAATCCTTCGCGCCGAAGATCACGGTCTTCGCGGAATCCGGCCACACGGCGCAGAAGAGCACGAACGCGATGATGATCACCGAGGTGCCGAAAAAGACGGGCCAATTGACGGCGGAATGCGCGCTTCCTTCGGGGGAGGGGGCGGCAGACGGATCGGCAGTACCGTCCGTTCGTTCCTCGTGCTCCGGCGGATTCTCGGCGCTTCCCACTGGCGTCCTCTCGTCTCGGCGTCGACTCGCTTGCGACCGGGTTGGCTCGCTTGTGCTCGCGTCGACTGGCGTTGGTTCGCGCGGGGTCTCCGGGCAAACGGTACGAGATTAAGGGTACGCAAAGCCTGATGGCGGGCGAAGGCGGCCGTGGTGCCGAGCGCGCCAACCGTCCGAGTCCGGTCGATAACGTTCGCATTACGAATGCGAGTGGGAAGAATTGTGCCGGCCGGCGTCCTCAACAGTGTGAATGCGGGAAACGGGCATTTATCCGGTCGCCTCTGGAGCTTAATTCCACGTGCTCATCGTTTTACTTGGATTAACCGAAAGCCTAGCGTGGGCTCGTCCGTTTCCGAATATGGTGACCTTGGTCATGACCCCGGTCATGGCGTCCGAGACGTCACTGGAGGGTACATAGTGTCCGACAATGAAATATCGACCCCGTCTGCGAATCAGAACAGCGGCGGTAGCTCCCATGAGGAGCACGAGGTCGACAAGTCAGTCCTACACAAGGCCATCGCGGCCTCGGCGATGGGCAATGCAACGGAATGGTTCGACTACGGCGTCTACTCGACGGTGGCCGTCTACATCACGATGAACTTCTTCCCCGGCGGCCTCGAGTCGATCGGCACGATGCTCGGTCTCGCCGTGTCCTTCGTTCTGCGCCCGCTCGGCGGCTTCGTTTGGGGCCCCATCGGAGACAAGCTCGGCCGCAAGTCGGTCCTCGCGCTCACGATCATCCTCATGTCGGTCACCACGGCGGCGATCGGCCTCATCCCGACTCATGAGCAGATCGGCGTGTGGGCCATCATCCTGCTGTTCGCACTCCGCATCGTCCAGGGCTTCACCACCGGCGGAGAGTACGGCGGCGCGGCGACGTTTATGGCCGAATATGCGCCGGACAAGCGGCGCGGACACTATGGCTCGTTCCTCGAATTCGGCACCCTCGCCGGCTTCGTCGGCGGCTCGGGCATCGTGCTCATCCTCCAGACGCTGAGCACCGACGAGTTCATGAACACCTGGGGCTGGCGCATCCCGTTCTTCTTCGCGCTCCCGCTGGGCCTCATCGGTCTCTACCTCCGTTCGCAGCTCGACGAGACCCCGGTGTTCCAGGAGTTCGTCGAGGAAGAGAAGGCCGAGACCAAGTCGGTGAAGGAGAACTACAAGGATCTCTTCACAACCCACTTCAAGCAGGTCGCCATCATGTTCGGCATGGTCACGGCGCTCAACGTGTCCTACTACACGCTGCTTACGTACCAGCCGACCTACTTGTCCGATCAGCTCGGCATCGAGGGCAACCACGCCACGATCGTCATGATCGTCGGCCAGGTCGTCATGATGGCGATGATCCCGTTCCTCGGCAGCCTCTCCGACCGCGTTGGACGCAAGCCGATGTGGTGGACCTCTCTCATCGGGCTGTTCATCATGGCCGTGCCGATGTACCTGCTCATGCGCCAGAGCTTCGGCTGGGCGATCGTCGCGTTCGTCGTGCTCGGAGTGCTGTTCATCCCGCAGCTCTCCACGATTTCCGCGACCTTCCCGGCGATGTTCCCGACCACGGTGCGGTACGCGGGCTTCGCGATCTCGTACAACCTCGCCACGGCAGCCTTCGGCGGCACCGCTCCGCTCATTTCCGATTCGGTGATCGCCGGTACCGGCTTCACGCTGTTCCCCGCCGTGTTCATGATGATCGCCTGCGTCATCGGCATGGTCGCCGTCTACTTCATGACCGAGACCGCGGGCGCCTCGCTCCGCGGCGACGGCGTGCCGGGCGAGTGCCCCGAGAACCTCTCGCCGATCGGTGAGAAGCGTGCCGGCCGTACCGAAGGCGAGCTCACCGGCAGCGAGGCCTAGCCGCACCGCCCCGGCGTCGCGCGCGCCGCAGCTCGCAGGACCGCTACGCGGGCAGCGCGGGTGGCTGACGATAACGCCGGATGACGGCGAACGCCCCGGATCCCTTCGAAGAGGAGGATCCGGGGCGTTCTCTATTCGTCGCAGGCCTGCAGCGCGGCCGCTGCCGGGGTTGCGGCCTCCGGCGTCATGGGCGCTAGGGGGTGTCCATCGGCGTGGCCTCGGCCATCGAGGTGAGCTGGAAGGTGACGCCCTCGGGGTCCACGGCTGTCATGACGCGGCCGTAGGGGGAGTCTTGGGGGCCGTCGGTGATCCGGCCGCCGAGCTCGGCGACCTTCGCCGCCGCGGCGTCCGCTCCGTCGACGGCGAAGTAGATGCGCCAGTACGGCGTGCCCTCGGCGCCGAGCCACGGGGCACCGCAGATGCCGGAGGTCGCGTTGGCTTCTGCGCCGTTGGTGGCGTAGCGGAACTCGTCCATGCCGGGGACCGGGGGCATTTCGTGGATGTCGAAATCGAGGACGTCACGGTAGAACGCCACTGATCGGTCGAAATCGTTGGTCACCAACTCGAACCACACCGCCGCCCCCGGGCGCTCGGAACGGTCGAAGGAATCGAGTTGATCGGGTTGCCACAGGGAGACTGAGGCGCCCGCTGGATCGCGGAGCACGCGGAACGAGCCCGAATCGCCGACGACCTGTGTGTCGACGAGGACCTCGGCTACGGCCGCCTTCGCCTTCTCGGTGCGCGCGTCGAGGTTGTCGACAGCGAGGAACAGGCCCCACTCCGGCTTCGGCTGTTCGCCGCCCATCATTACGGGGTCCATGCCGGAGACGTCCATGAATCCGCCCACGAGCTCCCCGTCGTTGCGGACGAGCTCGTAGCCGCCGAACTCATCGCCCATCGACTCGAATTCCCAGCTGAGGAGGCCGGAGTAGAAGGCGTGCGATTTTTGTGAATCGAGCGTGGCGAAATCGATCCACGCCGGGGTACCTACTGCGATGGACATGGGGTTCTCCTCTGGGATGTTGTGGTGCTGGGGTGCTGCGGAGGGGTTCGACGCCTCGAACGTTAGCGGTGCCCGGCGGCGGGCGTTTGTCCGAATTTGCGCGACCTCGCGGCGGTGGGCCTGCTGCGATCAGCGCGCGGCGCTGGAGCGGAGATTGGGTAGGGCCGGGAGCATGGGGACGGAGAATTCTTTTGCTCGGCGGAGCTCGAGCTCGACGGGGTGGCCGGGCGAGAAAATGGGCGCCGGGCCGATGGCGACGAGGGGGCGCGTGGGGGCAAGTACGTCCGCGGCCTCTTCGGTAATGGGCACCGAATACGCGAGGAGCCACGGCGAGCCCGGGCACAGGGGGAGAGCGAGCTCGTCCTTCCACGTGAGAGTTCCGGCCGTCGGCATCCCCACGGGATAGGGATGGGAGAACCAGCCGAGCCAGGTGGCCCGCGGCTCGGCGGGCCCGAACGCCGGATCGCGATCGGGGAAGCGGAGCCGGACGAGAACCTCGGAGTCCGGTGCCGAGAGCCCTCGGTAGATCGAGAACGGTGTGAGGGTCGTGGCGGCGACGGAGTCGGCCAGGCCCCGCAGACCTGCCGGAGGTATGCCGACGCTCTCACGGAAACGTCGCGCGAAACTCGACAGGGAATCGAAGCCGATGGCGGTGGCGATGTCGATCACTGGAAGGTCGGTGGCCAGCAGCAGCCGCTTCGCCGTATCGATACGCAGGGCGCCGACATACTGCGCCGGGGAGATCCCCATCGTCGCGGAGAACATGCGGCTGAAGTGGTGCGGGCTGTACCCGGCCGCGGCGGCGAGATCGGCGACATGGATAGCGGCAGGCGGAAAGCTCGGTGGCGGGGACGCAGGGGCGCCGAAGTCCCCGGTGGCCTGCGGTAGGGATCCGGCCGAAATGGTGGCCGGGGATGTCGCGGCGCGCGCGAGCTCGAGCGCCGCGCGCAGGGCGGGCGCCGGAAGCTCTGAGACCGGGCGAGCGGGCATGGTGCCGAGGATAGCCCGATCGGCACCGGCGGGACGGCCCGGCGGGGAAGTGAGGTATCCCTTGCCCGAAACCGCTAATCGGGGGCAGCATTCCGCATATCAGAACCCGTCCGCCCCCTCCGGTCCTACGGTGGCGCAAAGAAGGGGATCCGCCGTGAATGGCGGGCCCCGAAAAGCGGATTCCGAAAGGCGGATTCCGACAGGCCATCCGAAAAGCAATAAGTCGCAATAGCCCGCAACGGCATTGAGCCAAAAGGACGGACCGATGAGAATCGCACTGTTCGCCACGTGTATCGTCGACGCGATGTATCCGGAGGTCGCCATTGCGACCACGCGAATCCTCGAGCGCCTCGGGCACGAGGTCGTCTTCCCCGAGCGCCAGGCGTGCTGCGGGCAGATGCACATCAATTCCGGAAAGTTCCACGAGGCGTACCCGGTGGTCCAGAATCACGTGAAGGCCTTCGAAGAGGAATCCTGGGACTACGCGGTAGCCCCGAGCGGCTCATGCGTCGCCTCCCTCGGGCACCAGCACCCGATGATCGCCGAGTACAACGACGACCCGGAGCTCGCGGGGCGCGCCAAGGAGGTCGCGGGGCGCACGCTCGAACTCGCTCAGTTCCTCACGGACGTCTGCGGGATCACCGATGCGGCGGCGGAACTCGGCAGCTACTTCCCGCACTCGGTCGCCTACCACCCCTCGTGCCACGGCATGCGGCTTCTTCGCCTCGGCGATCGGCAGCGCGATCTCCTCGCCTCGGTCGACGGGCTCACCCTCCACCGGATCGAATACGAGGACGAGTGCTGCGGGTTCGGCGGCACGTTCTCGGTGAAGAACCCCGCGATCTCCTCGGCGATGCTCGGCGACAAGGTCGAGGCGATCATCTCGAGCGATTCCGACGTGTGCACCGGAGGCGACGTGAGCTGCCTCATGCACATCGGTGGCGGCCTTTCCCGGTCGAAGCGCCTGGTCGCGGAATCGCGGGCCCCCTCGACCGTGCATCTCGCGCGGATCCTCGCCTCTACGCACGAAGAGCCCCTCCTGCTCCCTGCGGAGGGCGCCGTCACGACCGGAGGAGCACTTCGATGAGCCCACACGCCGCGCGTCACGGCTCGCCCACGGAGGCGGGGCCTTCCGACCCGCGCGAAACGATTCCACGCGACACGCACGGGGACAAGACGATGCTCGGGATCCCGACCTTCCCCGGTGTCGGGCGTATCCACGAGGTGGCGCCGTTCCCCGAGGTCTCGCGCCTCGAATCGCAGAACGTGCAGCTGCGCACCAACCTCAACAACGCGACGCATGCGATCCAGCGCAAGCGGTCCCAGCGCGTCGAGGAGGTGCCGGACTGGGAGGACCTGCGCGATGCGGGCGAGGCGATCAAGGAGGACGTCGTCGCGCGGCTCCCCGAGCTGCTCGAGCAGTTCGAGGCCGCCTTCACCGCCCGCGGCGGGCACGTCCACTGGGCGCGTGACGCCGACGAGGCCAACGAGATCATCGCCGGCCTCGTCGAGGAGAACGCTCCGCTCGGGGAAAACGGCCGCCGCGAGGTCATCAAGGTCAAGTCGATGGCCACCCAGGAGACGGGCCTCAACGAGGCGCTCGGTGAGCGCGGCATCGATGCGTTCGAGACCGACCTCGCCGAGCTCATCGTGCAGCTCGGTAACGACCAGCCCTCGCACATCCTCGTCCCCGCGATCCACAAGAACCGAGAGCAGATCCGCACGATCTTCCTGCGGGGCATGGAGGACGTCGACCCGGATCTCGACTCCGAGCCGCGCCACCTTGCCGAGGCGAGCCGCAAGCATCTGCGCAAGAAGTTCCTCTCTACGGATGTAGCGATCTCGGGTGCGAACTTCGGCATCGCCGATACGGGCACGCTTTCCGTGGTTGAATCCGAGGGCAACGGCCGCATGTGCGTGACCCTGCCCAAGACCCTCATCACGCTCATGGGCATCGAGAAGCTGCTCCCCACATTCGCGGACCTCGAGGTGTTCATGCAGCTCCTACCGCGTTCGTCGACGGGGGAGAGGATGAATCCCTACAGCTCGTTCTGGACCGGGGTCACCGAGGGCGACGGCCCGCAGAACGTCCACATCGTGCTCATGGACAACGGGCGCACTCGCGCCCTCGCCGACCCCGATGGGCGCCAGGCGCTGCACTGCATCCGCTGTTCGGCGTGCATGAACGTCTGCCCGGTGTACCGCCGCTCGGGCGGGCACGCGTACGGCTCGGTCTACCCGGGGCCGATCGGAGCGATCCTCACCCCGCTGCTCACTGGCGTTGACTCGGCGGAAAACGGCACGCTGCCGTACGCGTCCTCGCTGTGCGGCGCGTGCTTCGATGCCTGCCCCGTGAAGATCGACATCCCCACGATGCTCACGCGGCTGCGCGCGCAGGACAGCGAGGTCAATCACCCCGGAGCCATCCCGCGCACCCAGCTTGACGGAGCGCTGCGCGGCGCCGAGTGGATGATGTCCGACGGCCACCGCATGGGCCTCATCGGCAAGGCCCTGCCGATCGTCAGCCGCATCGTCCCGAAGAGCGGAATCCCTTCGCTGCCCGGGATCGGCGGGGAATGGACGTCCTCGCGCGATATCCCCGCACCACCCCGACAAGCGTTTCGCGACTGGTGGAAGGAGAACCGACGTGGCTAGCACAGGTGGAGACGCACGCACCGAGGTGCTCGACCGGATCCGATCTTCGCTCGGCCGCACGGGCGGGCAGGCCGGCTCGGCCAGCTCGGTCGCCTCGGACACTGCGCCCGAAGCCGCGTTCGAGCGCGCGTATCGCGTCGAAGGCGAACTCGGCAGGGACGAGGTCCTCGAGCTCTTCATCGATCGGCTCGAGGACTACGACGCACGCGTCCACCGCGTGCCCGTGTCCGGCATCGGCGAGGAAATCGCCCGGGCGCTCGTCGATGCGCGCTCGGTCGTCGCGCCGGCCGCTATCTCGGATGCCTGGCTCGAACCGTTCCTCGAAGAAGAGGGCCCCGCGGATGACGGCGGACGTCCCGGCGCGCGCGAGGTCCTCCGCGACGGCGGTGGCGAGAGCATCGATATCGACACCCTCGATACCGTCGACGCCGTGGTCACCGGATCGGCCGTCTCCGTCGCAGACACCGGGACGATCATGCTGGTCGGAGGCGAATCGGGGCGGCGCGCCACTACGCTCGTGCCCGATCATCACGTTGTCGTCGTGCGCGCCGAGGACGTCGTGGAGCTCGTGCCGGCGGCGATCCGTCGCCTCGTGGACGAGGACCTCTACACCCTTCCCATCACCATGGTCTCCGGGCCCAGCGCGACCGTGGACATCGAGTTCGTCCGCGTCGCCGGCGTCCACGGCCCGCGCACGCTCGACGTGATCATCGCCGAGTAACCGCGATGGCCTAGGCCGCAGTACTAGCCTCGGGCGATAGCCGTGAGCACAACCGGAGGGAGTCGGCGATGTCGCTGTTATCGAGATTTCGGACCCCGCCGTCACCCACGATTGACCTCGGCCCGGAGGCAGCCGGCCGCACGTGGCTCATCACGGGGGCGACGAACGGGATCGGCCGCGAACTCGCGCGGATGGTGGCGCGGGAGGGACGACGCCTCATCCTGACCGCGCGAGACCCGGCGCGGGGCGAAGAACTCGCCGCCGAGCTGCGCGGCGTGGGTAGCCACGTGGATATCGTCGAGCTCGATTTGGCACGGCAGGACTCCGTGCGCGAGGCGGCGCCCGCGGTCCGTTCCCTCGGCACGGACATCGACGTCCTCGTCGACAACGCAGGTTCGGTCACGAGGAAGCGGATCCTCACCGCCGATGGCTTCGAGCGGATGCTCGCGGTCAACTTCCTCGGGCCCTTCGCGTTCACAAACCTCGTGGCGGACCTGGTGAGCTCCCGCATCGTCATCACGGGGTCCAATATCCACCGCAAGGGCCACATCGATTCCGGAGATCCGCATTTCGAGAACCGACCGTGGACGTTTCCCGCGGCCTACGGGCAGTCGAAGCTCGCCGACCAGCTGTGGGCCACCGCGCTGCAGGTGCGGCTCGACGCCGCCGAGCGCGGGGTGGACGTGCTCACGGCGCACCCCGGCTGGGCGCATACGAACATCCAGAATGCGTCCGGGATCGGGGCGGTCGACAGCGTCCTCGATTTCGCCTGCGGGCAGGTAGCGATGAGCGCGCGCGAGGGAGCGATGCCGCTGCTCGAAGCGTGCGCGGGTGAGCATCCGCGTCTTTCCTACATCGGTCCCGGCGGTCTCGCCGACCTTTGGGGAAGTCCCGCCGAGCAGGCTCCTTCGGAGCTGTCGCGCTCGCAGCGCGCCGCAGACCGGCTGTGGGAGCTCGGCGTCCGCGAGACGGGCACGGACCTCGACTTCCGCGAGCATTCCCTCGACCCGCCGCAGGGCTGAGCCCCCAGCTCGATCCATCGCGGGGTTGAGCGCCGCGGAGGCCACACGCCGAACAACGGGCGTCGTGAACCACTGACCGAAATTGCGAAAGCGCCCGGCGGATGCGATCCGCCGGGCTCCCATCGATCGGGACTAGTTGCCCCCGAGGCCGTCCTTGAGGTTCTTGGCGGCGTCCTTGACGTTTTCGGTCGCCTGCTTGGCGCCGGCGCCGGCCTGATCCGCCGCGCCCTCGCCCTGGAGCTCCTGATCGCCCGACTTCTCGCCGACGAACTCCTTCGCCTTGCCGGCGACTTCCTGGAACTTGTTCTCTGCCTTGTCCTGGAAATTCATGGATTCCCCTCTCATTTCGTGGGCCGTTCGCTGGCCGACGGAATCGCGCGGCCGCAGGATTCAGGTTACTCGTAATCGCTTGTGGCCGTACCGGCCCGAATTCCACCGAGTCGAATAGCGGCGGGTTTCTTCGGCAGTGCTTTCTTCGCCGAGACCATCCCGAATTCCCTCTCCGTCATCGTTCGCCGATCGAATATCCCGTCGCGGGGCCCGCAGTGTTCGGTTCCCAACCGAGGGCAGGGGCCACGTGTTCGGCAAAGGCGGAGAGGATGTGGAGATTGAGCTCGACGCCGGCCTGAGACGGGATGGTGAGCAGGAGGTTGTCAGCAGCCTGGACCGCGGCGTCCCCTTGTAGCTGGGCGATTAGCTCGTCCGGCTCCGCCGCGTAGGTCTTCCCGAAGGTGGAGGTGAAGCCGTCGATCTGCCCGATGCCGTCGTTGCTCTCGCCCTGCCGGCTGAAGATCTGTCGGTCGCGGTCGTCGACGATGGGGAAGATCGATCGTGATACCGACACGCGAGGCGCCTGCCGGTCGGTGGTGCCCCAGGTCTCGGACCAGCGGCGCCGGTAGGCGGCGATCTGCTCGGCCTGGAGGTCCCCGAATGATTGGCCCGTGGCCTCGGTGAGCAGGGTTGAGCTCATGAGATTGACCCCCTTCTCGGCCGTCCATTCCGCGGTCTCCCGCGAACCGGCACCCCACCACACCCGGGTGTCGAGGCCGGGGGACTGGGGCTCGATGGGAAGGCGAACACCGGGCCCGAACTGGGCCGGGTCCGCGTCGACGAGGTTGCCACCGCGAATGGCTTCCATGAACTGTTCGAAGTGCTCGCGCCCGATATCGGCGCCTCGCGGGTCGCTCGATCCGGTATAGCCGAAGGCCTCCCAGCCGCGGTACGCGGGCTCCGGCGATCCGCGGCTCACGCCGAGCGCGACCCTGCCTTCGGCGAGCAAATCGAGCGAGGCCGCTTCCTCGGCCAGGTAGAGGGGGTTCTCGTAGCGCATGTCGATCACGCCCGTGCCGACCTCGATTCGAGAGGTCCGCGCCGCGATCGCGGCGAGCAGCGGCATCGGGGCGGCGGACTGCTTCGCGAAATGGTGGACGCGGAACATCGCACCGTTGACCCCGATCTCGTCGGCCCCGACCCCGATTTCCACCGCTTCGCGCAGCGATACGCCGGCATCGAAGCCGGGGCGGCCAATGCGCGGGCCGTAGTGACCGAAGCTGAGGAATCCGAATGATTTCATGTCTGTCCCTATCTCTAGGTGTCCGGCGCGCGCCGATTCGCGCACGATCGGTCCTAATCGCGCCGCCTTCTACTGCAATCCGAGGGTAGCTGTTCTATCAACAATGCGGTTGGCCGCGAAATCCGCGCGGACATCCCGCGGCGCCGGTCGACGCAGAGCGGCCCCGCCCGGCGATTGCCGAGCGGGGCCGCTAAGAAGGGACGTGCCCGCGAGTGGGCGTCCCGGTGGGCGAGTGGCTATTCGCCGTACTCGCCGTTGACGAACGTGATGTTGCCGTTCTGGAACGTCGAGATCCAGCCGCCCTCCTGGGTGGCCTCGTCCGCGGTCGGCCAGCCGAGCTGCGACTCGGGGCCGCCCTGCTCCTCGTAGCGCTCGAGGATCTTGCCCTGCACGAGGAACGCCTTGCCCTCGGGATCGACGAAGATCGAGCCACCGTCGAAGTCCTGGCGCTGGCCCTCGCCGACCTTCTGCGGCTCGCCCTTGGGGGCACCGAGGTGGCTCGACTCGCCGCCGAGCTCTTCGTACTTGTCCGCCACTGCCGCAGGGACCTGGACGGCGCCGTTCGGGCCCTGGATCTCCTTCATCTCACCGGAGTCGGAGCCGTTCTCGCCGTCCTTGCCGGCCTCCCCGGTGCCGCTGGCGGCGGCATCGCCCGCACCGGAGGTCGCCGAGGCGCCGGCATCGGCGGCGGCAGAGGTGGCCTGGCCGGCGGCGTCGCTGACCTTGTCCTCGTTGTCGTCGCTGCACGCGGCGAGCGAGGCGACGAGGATGCCGGCGATGGCCGGGTATGCGAGTGCCTTCTTGACGTTCATAAGTTCTCTACCTCTCTGTTAAATCAGTTCGGAGAAACTTTCGCTCGCTTCTACCTGCGAACTGTGGTTTTTCGTCGCAGGAAGCGATGTGGAACCCGAGCCGGGAATCGCACGCCCACATAAGACGCTCACCACGTTTCCAGGCCCGGCGAGATGTCCACTCAAGTGACTCTGAGCCCTTCGTACATGGAGTTCGCCGGTCGCGCTAGTTTTATTCCCAGGGTTTACCAATGCGAAATACAAACGATTCCAATGCGCTATTTATGTTCTTTCTTATTCTCACGGCGCCCTCGGTTGTTATTCCTGAGGCTCAACATTCGTTCAAATACCCAGTTTCCTGCGCGTTCGACCGGTTTTTCGCTCGCGCTCACCGTCGGGCCGAGGCGGCACCAGAATCCGATTCAGACTCCGTGACTGGGTTCGAGCCGGAGCGCCGCTTGCGCGCGGCCGTGAGCATCGCTGCAAAGCTCACAGCGGCGATGGCGGCGCCGGTCGTGAGCATCACGGCGTAGGGAATCGCGTCCGAGAGTTTCGAGAGGATCATCGGGAACGCGAATCCGAGGTAGGCGAGGGCGTAGAACAGCGCGGTGTACGCCGCGAGGCCGCCGCGCCTGGCGACATCTGTGATCTCGAGCAGGCCGGTCTGCAGAGCGAGACCGTAGGCGAGGCCGAGGACGATCGCGGAGACCAGCGCGAGCACGATGGCCAGAGGGGCGATGCCGGTGACGCTCACGGTGAGCGCGGCCAACAACATCCCGGCGATGATGAACGAGTAGGCGAGCACGCCGAGCACGATCGTCCCCGGGACGACGAAGCGCCGCACGAACTGCTGGACGAGGAAGCCCGAGCCCAGCGTGAACACACACAGAAGCGCCGAGAAGCCGACAGGGGCGGCGGAGACGCTCGGGGCGAGGACGGCGGGGAGGACCGCGTAGGCGACGCCCGCGGCGCCGAACACCCACGGCGCTAGGAGCACGGCGAGGAAGAAGAATCGGGGCGTGCGGACCATCGACCACATCGGCGGGGCGGATTCGAGCTCCTCGTCCGCGGCTTCGATCACCTCCTCCTCGGCCTCGGGAGTGGTGGGGTCTTCGCCCGCGGGGAGCAGGTCCGCGCCGAGCGTTTCCGGTGCCGAGATCAATGCGATTCCGAGGAAGACGGAGAGAATGATGTGCACCGCGTAGGGGAGGACATGTGCCCACGGGCCCCACTCCGCGAGTACGCCGGCCACTGCCGCGCCGATCGCGAAGCCCGAGGTGAGCGCGAGGCCTTGGCGTCGGCTGCCGGCCATCGAATCGCCGGTGGTGTCGAAGGGGGCCGAGGACGCCTCCTTGAGCCAGCTCCCGCCGACCGCCATGGCGATGCCGAGCGAGATCCCGGTGAGTACCCGGCCCGTGGAGAGCAGCGCGGCGTTGTCGCCGCCGACGAGCATGAGGGTCGAGCCGACGATCCCGATCCACGGCGCGGGAAGGAAGATGGGGCGGCGCCCGATCCGGTCGGAGAGCGGCGCGGAGATCGCGAGCGCCGGGACGATGCCCACGACGTATGCGAAGAGAAGGAAATCGACGGTCACGGGGTCCATGCCCTCGCCCTTGTAGGAGACGAGGAGCGGCGTGAACTCGTTGCCTCCCCAGGCGATGGCGAACATCGAAGCGGCGACTAGCAACCACGCGGGAAAACGCCGCCTGGTCGCCGGATCGCCCGTGCGCTCCGACGGGGTTCCGTCGGCGAGCGTGGTGGTGTCCTGCTGGGTCATCGTTCGGATCACTTCCTGTGGAAAGCGGGGAGGTGGATGTCGTGTGTCGCCTCGAGGTGGGCGCACAAGACACTGGAGAACTCGGTGAAATCGCCCGAGGCGACGAGCCGGGCCAGCGCATCGTGCTCGGCTGCGATCTGCTCGGCCCCGGAGATCGCATCGGGATTGGGGTCCGCAGGGTCGGAGGATCGGCCACGCACGCGGGCGTGGACCGATGACTCGACCATGCGCTGCTGGCGCTCGCGCAGGGTGTCGTAGAAACCGAGAAGCACCGAATTGCGGGCCCGTGCGACGATCGCGCGGTGGAAGCGCACGTCGAGCTCGGCGAAATCGGTGAGGTTCCGTCCGGCCGCGGCCGAGATCTGCTCGGCGGTGATCCCGAGCAGTTCGTCGCGGAGCGCAGCCCTGTCCGCCGGGTCGACCGCCGCCACCGAGTGGGTCTCGATGGCGAGTCGAGCCTCGAGGACATCTCGCTTCTCCTCAGCAGTGACCGGGGTGACGACTGCCCCGCGCTTGGGGTAGAGCGTGAGCCAGCCCTTGGATTCGAGCCGCTGGAACGCGACTCGCATGGGCGTGCGGCTCATCCCGAGCTGCGCCGAGAGAGCGTTCTCGCTGATGAGGTCCCCGCCCGCGAGCTCGCCGGAGAGGATCAGCTCCTTTGCCGCCGCATATGCCTTGTCCGCGGCCGTCTGCGTTGTTCCCATGCTTGTATACAAGCATGGATGCCGGACGCGGCCAAGCTGTCGGATCCGAAAGTGCGGAATCGCACAGTCGGCACGGCTGAGCCCTGATCGGCGCATCCCCGACCCCCGCCCCGCACGCACTCGGGGTCGGTACTGTCGGGCCATGCGATTCGGAACATTTCTTCCACACGGCTGGCGGCTCGACCTCGATGGAATCCCCGCGGCGGAACAATGGCCGCGTATCCGAGACATCGCCGAGCGTCTCGACGACTCTCCCGAATGGGAGGGCGCCTGGGTCTACGACCACTTCCATTCCGCGCCGTTCGTCGAGGATGCGGACGTGCACGAGGCATGGTCCCTGGTGTCGGCGCTGTCCGCCGTCACCACCCGCCTGCGACTAGGCCAGATGTGCACGTGCATGGGCTACCGCAAACCCATATACCTCGCGAAGCTCGCGGCGACGGCGGATGTCATCTCGGGCGGGCGCGTCGAGATGGGTATCGGGGCCGGCTGGTACGAGCACGAATGGCGAGCGTACGGCTATGGCTTCCCGTCGGCGGGCGAGCGCATCGGCATGCTCGACGAGGGCGTGCAGATCATGCGACAGGCCTGGCACACCGGCACGGCGAGCCTCGAGGGCAAGCACTTCCAGGTCGAGGACGCGCGCTGCCACCCGCTTCCGCTGCAGCCCGGCGGAATCCCGCTGTGGATCGCCGGAGGTGGGGAGAAGAAGACCCTCCGTGTGGCGGCGCAGTATGCGGACTACACGAATTTCGACGGCACTCCCGAGGGTTTCAAGCACAAGTCCGAGGTGCTCGCCGCGCACTGCGACAACGTCGGCCGTGAGTTCACGGAGATCACGCGCTCGGCGAACTACAACGTCCTCATCGCGGAGACGGAGGCGGATCTCGCGGAGCGCGAGGCGTGGCTGCGCGACAAGTACACGCGGCTCGTGGGGGAAGAAGGCGCAGAAGCCCAGCTCCGCAGCTTCGTGGGCATGCCCGGATACGGCACGCCCGAGCAGATCGTCGAGAAGCTGACGGCGATGTCCGACCTCGGCCTCGACTATGCGATCACCTACTTCCCGGATCTCGGGGAATACGCCGAGAGCCTCGAGCTCTTCGAGAAGGCGGTGATCCCCGAGCTCCAACGCGCGTAGAGCGCGTCGCAGCCCCGAAATGCGCCGCACGCGCCGTCCGGCGGAGGTGCCGGGCGGCGCGTGCGGGTATGTGGTGTGCGGCGACTACGCCACAGACATGTCTAGCCGACGGGGATGATGCCGACCGTCGGGTACGCCACGCGGCAGTTGGCGACGCCGCCCTCGATCTTGGTGGTGAGGCCGCCGCGGAGCACCGCGAGGACCTGCCCTGCGCCGGTGTCGGCCACGCCCGTCATGGTCGCGGGGCCGTCAGGGTTGACCCCGTTGTATCCGAGGACGGTGCTGCCGGTGCGTCCGTTGTTCGGGTTGACCCAGTCGACGACGAGCGGCTCGGCCTGCTCGTCCGCGGCGCCACCCGTGCCGAGCGCGGTGAAGACAAAGCCCGTCTGGTGCTCGGGAACGCCGGGGAGCGGGAGGTTCGCCGGGCCGGGGACCGCGGTGATCGTGCCGACGGCACCCGAGGTGCCGTCGATGCAGTTGTTCATGATCGTGGGGTAGAGGAACTGCGAGATCGCCGGGCCGTTCTCCGGGATGCCCACGCCGGGCTCGCCGGTGCCGCGGAAGAAGTCGATGAGCCGCTGCGCGGTGGCGCGTGCGTCCTCCGGCACGGCCGGGTTCTGGATCGCACCCTCGACGGAACCGAGGACCTGCTCGTTGGGCCGGCCGAGTTCGTCGAGAACCTGGGCGTTCGCCGAGGCGGGGAGGGCGGTGGCGGCAAGCGCCGCAGCGCCGAGCGCGACCAGGGAGCGGCGAGCGAAGCGGGAGGTGGTGCGTCGGTTCACGAGTCCATCCTTAGTCAATCCTCTGCTGCCGAACCGCGCGCGGATGCGCTGATGGGGTGAGTCGGCGTGCAGATCCAGTAATGTGGCCATTGTGACAAATATTATGGATGATGTAAATCATCCAATGTGGTGCTGAATGTAGCTTGAGTGGCGCCTGATGCGGGTGGGGCTACCTGCGCGCGGCGCCTCTCCCCGTACTATCCCCGGAACCGAAGTCGCCGTTTCGTTCGCCCCCTGATTACCGGTACAGGCGGCGTCATCCAGCGTGCGTTCACGGCTCGATTCGGGAGGTGGCCGCCCCTGTGGGGTAACCTCTCTTGAGTCGAGAGAGCGTGTATCGAGCCGCCAGA
>NZ_DAINST010000004.1:32145-42388 GCF_036741115.1 Dietzia sp. | reverse complement strand
CGGCGGCATGCCGGCGCCGCGCCATCCGTTCGTGGTTTTCCGTGGTTCCTGCACGCCCACGCCACAATCGACACCATCGGGCGCAGAGGCTTCGTCGGTCCGCGCTCCGAAGAGGAGAACACCTTCGTGACCAACACCGAGTTCCGCAACGTCGCCATCGTCGCGCACGTCGACCATGGCAAGACCACCCTCGTCGACGCCATGCTCCGCCAGTCGGGCGCCTTCGCCGAGCACTCGGAGCTCGTCGACCGCGTCATGGACTCCGGCGACCTCGAGCGCGAGAAGGGCATCACCATTCTCGCGAAGAACACCGCCGTACTCCGTCACGGCGGCGGCGCCGACGGCGCGGACCTCGTGCTCAACATCATCGACACCCCCGGCCACGCCGACTTCGGCGGCGAGGTCGAGCGCGGCCTCTCCATGGTCGACGGCGTCGTGCTCCTCATCGACTCCTCCGAGGGCCCGCTGCCGCAGACGCGCTTCGTACTCCGCAAGGCGCTCGCCGCCTCGCTCCCGGTGATCATCGTGGTCAACAAGACCGACCGCCCCGATGCCCGGATCTCCGAGGTCGTCGAGGAGGCGCAGGACCTGCTCCTCGATCTCGCTGCGGACCTCGAGGACCCGGATGCGCAGGCCGCGGCCGAGAAGGCCCTCGAGCTCCCCGTGGTGTTCGCCTCGGGCCGCGCCGGCAAGGCGTCGATCGAGCAGCCGGAGAACGGCGCCGAGCCGAACGCAGAGAACCTCGACGACTTCTTCAAGCTCCTCTACGACGTGATCCCCGCCCCGAAGGGCGACGCCACCGCGCCGCTGCAGGCCCATGTCACCAACCTCGACGCCTCGAACTTCCTCGGCCGCATCGGCCTCGTGCGCATGCACAACGGCACGCTCAAGAAGGGTCAGACGGTCTCGTGGATCCACCACACCCCCGAAGGGGAAGTGCAGACCAAGTCCGTCCGTATCTCGGAGCTGCTCGCGACCAAGGGCGTGGAGCGCGTGCCCACCGACGAGGCCGTCGCCGGCGACATCGTCGCCGTCGCCGGCATCGAGGACATCATGATCGGCGACACCCTTGCCGACCCCGACAACCCGGTCGCGCTCCCCGCGATCACCGTGGACGAGCCCGCGATCTCCATGACCATCGGCGTCAACACGTCGCCGCTCTCGGGCCGCAACGGCGGCACGAAGGTCACCGCCCGCCTCGTCAAGGCGCGCCTCGACGCCGAGCTCATCGGCAACGTGTCGCTCCGCGTGCTCGACACCGAGCGCCCGGACGACTGGGAGGTGCAGGGCCGCGGCGAGATGGCGCTGTCCGTGCTGGTCGAGACCATGCGCCGCGAGGGCTTCGAGCTCACCGTGGGCAAGCCCCAGGTGGTCACCAAGCTCGTAGACGGCAAGGTCCACGAGCCGATGGAGCACATGACCATCGACACGCCCGAGGAGTACCTCGGCGCCGTCACCCAGCTCATGGCCGCCCGCAAGGGCCGCATGGAGCAGATGTCGAACCACGGCTCCGGCTGGGTCCGCATGGAGTTCACCGTCCCCGCCCGCGGGCTCATCGGCTTCCGCACCGCGTTCATGACCGAGACCCGCGGCGCCGGCATCGCGAACTCCGTCTCGGCCGGCTACGAGCCGTGGGCCGGCGAGATCCGCGCCCGCCACACGGGCTCGCTCGTCGCCGACCGCGCGGGCAAGGCCACCGGCTTCGCACTCCTCAACCTCGGGGACCGCGGCGACTTCTTCATCGAGCCCGGCGCCGAGGTGTACGAGGGTGTCGTCGTCGGCGAGAACCCCCGCTCCGAGGACCTCGACGTCAACATCACCAAGGAGAAGAAGCTCACCAACATGCGCTCGGCGACCGCCGACAACACCGAGACCCTCGCGAAGGCCCGCTCCCTGAGCCTCGAGGAGGCCATGGAGTTCTGCGCCGGCGACGAGTGCGTCGAGGTCGGCCCGGACGCGATCCGCGTGCGCAAGACGATCCTCAACTCCTCGGATCGCGCCCGCGAGCGCTCGCGGAACAAGGCACGTTCCTAGGAAGCGTCGGGACGAGGTCGGCGATGGGGTACCCGCGTGAGACGCGAGCCGGCGGCGCAGGCGACAGTGGCAGTGGCAGCGAGGCCGCCGAGTTCCGCAGCCGGGACGGAGGGAGAGTAGCCGGCGGGAGACTGGCCGGCGTCCGCGCCGGCCGGGCGTTCCTCGCCGTCGCACTCGTCCCCGCGCTGCTTGCCGGGTGCGTCGCCGACCCGCCGCCCCCGCGGTCCGAGGGGCAGCAGGGCCCGGCGAAGGTGGCGATTTCCCCGAACGCGCTGTCCGTCGTCATCGATACGCTCGATACGGGGTTCAACCCGCACCTGCGCTCCGATCTGGGGCCCGATACGGATCTTCTCTCCGCGCTCACGCTGCCCTCGGCGTACGACCGCACCCAGGACGGTTCGCTGCGGCGCAACGCGGACCTCATCCGCTCGGTCTCCGTGGTCTCCACTGCGCCGTTCACGTTGCGCTACGAGATCGCGCCGGAAGCCCAGTGGTCGGATGGCGTGCCGATCGGCGCCGAGGACTTCCGCTACCTCTGGCGCAACGCCTCGACCTTTCCCGGCACGGTCGATTCCGGTGGCTACCGGCACATCGTCGATGTCCGCTCGGGCGCCGGCGGAAAATCGGTGGACGTCGAATTCGATGGCGAGTACCCCCAGTGGCGCACGCTGTTCTCCAACCTCCTGCCCTCGCATCTCATGGGCGACGACGTCCGCTCATTCGCCCGGGCGCTCGTCCAGGGCGCTGCTGCGAGCGGCGGACCCTTCGCGATCGACAGCGTCGATCTCGGCATCGGGCAGATGGTCCTCGCGCGTAATGATCGCTATTGGGGCACGCCTCCACAGGCCGAGCAGATCGTGCTGCGCCAGGCCGCGGACCAGGGGACCCTGGGGCAGGCCGCGCGCACCAGTTCCGGGGCCCTCGTCTCCGTCGCGGACACCGAGACGAACAGGCTCGTGCTCGACACGGTCGGCGGCTTCCACGATGGCTCGGCTCTCGACGGAGACCAGCTCTTGCTCACGTGGAACACCACCGCGAGCGGCACCGACGACGCGCGCGTCCGGGCGGCCCTCGGCCGGCTCGTCGACGCGGCGACGGTGGGCAAGATCGTCAGCGGGGTCGCCTCCGAACCGCACGTCTCCACTTTCCCTCTGACGTCGGAGGTCGGCGCGCCCCCGGCGGCCGATGCCGCAGCCGCGAGCCGAGAACTCGAGGCGCTGGGGTACGCGAAGAACGGCGGCACGTGGTCGAAGGACGGGAAACCGTTGGAGATCACGCTCGGCGTCGTGGCAGGCGGCGAATCCACGCTCATCGCCGCCTCTACGGTTGTAGATAACCTGCGCAGCGCCGGGGTCGACGCGCGGGTGTGGGAGCTCTCCGACGAGAGTCTCTACTCGGGCGCGCTGCCTTACGGGCTCGTCAATGGCGTGGTCACGTGGGCGCCGGCGTCCGGAGACCCGCTCGCGGAGGCGGAGAACAGGTACCGCTGTGTCAAGGGCTCGGACACCGGTTCCGGCAGCGGCTCTGATGCTTCGGGCGACTCGGGCGAGCAGCCCGCCCCCACGACGACGTCCCCCGGGTACACGTCCGCGCAGGGCCCGCAGCCTGCTCCCGCCACGGTGACCAAGCTCCAGCCGCCGAGCGATTCGGCCGGCGTCGGCGGAGTGGATTCCCAGGCCCCCGCCGGGGCGCTCGGCACTGAGGCCGAGGCGGCGGAATCCGAGGCCAAGGCCGCCGAGAAATCTGCTTCGGAGGACTCGGGTTCGGAGATCACCGTTCCCGTCCCCACCAACGAGGCGGGCGAGCCCGTCCTGCGCTCCTCGCGCTCGGACAATCTCTCCGGCATCTGCGATCCAGAGCTCGACTCGGCTATCGATGCTGCGATGCAGCGGGGCTCGGCGAACGATGCGGCGATGCCCGGCGCCGCTGACTCCGGGGAGGCGCGGGACGCCTCCGGAAACGTGTCGCAGGTCGCCGATTACTCGGCGGACATCGCCGACAAGGTCTCCGCGCTCTCTATCGAGGTGCCGCTCTACCTCGGGGATAGGCTCGTCTCGACATCCGAGAGGTTCGCCGGATTCGATATGCCCGGCGCCCAGGACGTGGGCCGCCCGCAGGGGCGCGAGCTCTACGAGAGCGCATTCCAATGGAGGACGCAGTGAGCGAGGCACGGCGGAAAGACACGGACTCAGGCGCCCCGGACTCGAACACGGCGGACCCGAACCTGGCGGACCCGAACCAGGCGGTGCCGGGGGCGACGGGTTCGAGTCAGGTGGCATCCGCTGCTCTCGAGCAGCCAGGAACGCCCGGCCCTCTCGCAGGACTCCGCGCGCTCCTCGTCCACGCCCACCCCGACGACGAGTCGATCCTCACCGGCGGCACCATCGCGACTCTCGCCGCCGGCGGCGCACGGGTCGTCAACGTCACGTGCACGCTGGGGGAGGAGGGCGAGGTCCTCGGCGAACAGTGGCAGGGGCTCATCGCCGCCGAGGCCGACCAGCTCGGCGGTTACCGGGTCGGCGAGCTCGGCGCGGCTCTCGACGCGCTCGGCCTCCCCGGCCCCACATTCCTCGGCGGCGCCGGGACGTGGCGCGATTCGGGGATGGAGGGCACTCCCTCCTTCGAGCACCCGCGCGCCTTCGCCCGGCCAGGCGCCGAACGCGAGCGTGCGCAGGAGACGCAGCTCGCCCGGATCATCGACCGCGAGCGCCCGCATCTCGTGCTCACCTACGACCCCGTCGGCTGGTACGGGCATCCGGATCACATCCGCGCCCACGATCTCGCGCACGCCGCCGCGCGCCGCTCGGCCTGGGCGGTCTCGCGGATCTCGTGGATCGTCGTCCCAATCGGCGTCCTCGAGGCGGACGCCGAGGCATGGGGCGAACCCGCCGCCCACGGCTATGACGCGCCCGATCCGCGGCTGCGCCCCGCAGCGCTCGGCGAGCTCCCCGGCTGGCCCGACGAGGAAGTCACCCACGCCGTCGAGCTCTCCGCGGAGGCCACCGCGCGCCGCGACGCAGCGCTCGCCGCGCACGCGACCCAGCTCGAGCTCCACCCGCGCGGCGCGGCGCGGCCCACGCACCTCGCGCTCACCAACGAACTCCTCCAGCCGCTCGCGCGCCGCGAGTACTACGTCTCCTTCGACCTCGTCCAGGGTCCGGGCCCGGGCCAGGGCCAGAGCCAGGGCCAGGGAGATAGTGGTTCGCCCGAGCACGGAAGTAACAACCCGGATGACGACGGACGTCCCGCCCGCCTCTGGCGCCGACCGACCGTCGAACTCGATCCGGTGTCGGGGAGGCCGCTCGGCCAGGAGCACGGATCCGTCGTCGAGCGCGGAGGGTGGGCACCGCCGTGGGATGGGCTGGCGACGGGCGAGACCTTCGATACCGAGGGAAGGGAGAGGCCATGATCTCCGGGAGCTCCGCCGTCACACACGATCCCGGTTCTGGCCCGCGAGGCGGAACCACCACGAAGGACGGCGTGGACGTGGCCGCCGGGTCCGGCGGCGAGCAGAGCGCACCGGCCCGCGCCGGCATCGGGGGGCTGGGCTTCGCGCTCGTGTGCCTCGTGGTCGCCGCCACGGTCTCGTGCGTCTTCGAGGTCGCCTACCTCTTCGCGCGGCTCCCCGGCTTCGGCCCCATCGCGTCGATCCCGTTTCCCATCGCGGCGCTCGTCGCAGCGGTGCTCAACACCGTCATGGTGGCCGAGGCGCGGAAGTGGTCTTCGGCAACGCTGGTTCACGCATTCCCCGTGCTCGTGTGGCTGCTCACGTTCGTGTGCCTGTTCTTCGGACCCGGCGCGAACATGCCCGTGCCGCCCTCCGGGCGAGGCCTGCTCTTTCTCGTCTGCGGACTCGGCGCCCCGTTGCTGTGGGGCCAGTTTCGAAAGCTCCGCGCGCTCGAGGGCGAGCTCGCCGCGAAGGGCAGCTAGGCCCTCCTGCGTCCGCGGGCCTTGCGCGGGAACGTCGGCAGCGAGGGATCGTCGATTGCCGGCGACGAGACCTGCGGGCGCCCGCCACACTCCGGGTAGCGGACGATCGTGCCCCATTCGGCGGTGATCCCCGGGGTGAGCACCTCGGCGAGCCCCCATGCCTCGGTGTCGCGCATGTCGAGGATGTTGTACGAGCCCTGTCCCGCGGGGGTCGCCGCAGCGACGTTGGCGACGCCCGCCCACCGCTGGAACGGCGTCTGCGAGACCCTCCAACCGATGATCCCGCGCCCCGAGAGGATCGAGCGCTTCGCCGAGAGCGAGCCGTGGGAGGTGACGAGGGACCTGAAGGTCACCGTGTGGCCGAGGTTCCGGATCCGGTCGAAAGCCAGCAGTAGGAACACGACGAACGCCGGGATGATGAACCAGGCGATCCACTTGTCCACCTGTGAGCCGAGGTCGAGGCGCATGAGGATTGCGAAGGCTAGGAGATACCAAAAGGGGAAGAGGCCGCGGGTGATCCGACGGCGCCTCGCGGCGGCGGGGTGACGGCGCAGTGGAACGTCGACGGGTGCCGACGTGCCGATGATGCGCGTGGCAACCCGATGCACGTCTTTCCGCGGCGCCAGGGGGAGCAGGGTCGAGGCCTTGTTGCCGCGCTTCGTGCCGGTCATGATCGGGTCGAGACGGCCACCTCCGATGAGACGGGGGAGCAGCGGCGCGTGGACCTCGACGCCGCGCAGGCGGAGCTTGTCGAGTGCGATGTGCTTGCGGCGGAGGATGCCGTTCTGGACGAACAGCACGCGACCGCGGTCGGTGAGCGCGTACTTGCCGTACCGGATGGCGTAGGTGAGCATGCCGAGGAAGCTCGCGACGAGCCACACGGCGATCGCCTCGCCGAGGATCGTCCACGGCTGCCCGAGATCGGTGAGCCACTGCCGCGTGGACACCACGGGCCCGAGCTCAAGAAGCCTGGACTGCATGTCGCCCATCTGCAGCGTGATGAGCCACAGCGAGAACAGCACGCCGAAGCCGATGAACGAGAACGGGGCGAAGCGCGCCCACGTGATCTTCCATCGCGCGATGTCCTCGCCGAAGCGCGAGCCCCACAGCTCCTCGTCGGCGAGGTCTAGCTCCGGGTGCTCGGCGCGCATATGCGAAAGGAGGTCCTCGCGCAGCGGCTCGACCTCACTGGACGCGATCGCGTCGAGGCGGAAGCGGCCCTGCTCGTCCTTCGAAGCGTCCTGCTGCCCGGTGCCGACCTCCACGATGGAGACCCGGAGCAGCCGGTGGTAGAGGTCCGATTCGGTATCGACCGAGCGGATGCGCTCGCGGGCGATCCGCACCTGATTGCGTGAGAACAGGCCGCGTCGAAGCACGATGTGCGTCGGGCCGACGTAGTACGAGGTCGAAATCCAGCGCGTGAGCGCCGCGAGCATGACCAGCGCGAAGATGGAGAATTCGAACCAGTAGTTGTCCCGGTTCGTGCCGAGCCACAGGGAGATGAGGAACAGCGGCGAGAGCCGCGTGAGCATCCCGAGTGGGTCGACGAGCAGCATCCGCCACGACAGGCGCCGCCATTGCACGCCCTCGAGATCGAGCTTCGTGCCGTTGCCGCTCACGTGGCCTCTTCCTCGTCGAGCTCGGCGATGTGGAGGAGGTGGTCGGCGAGCGCCTCGGCGTCCTCGCGATCGAGCCCCTTGATCTCCACCGATCCGTGCGCTGAGGCAGTCGAGGCGACGACGCTGGAGAGCCCGAAGATGCGGTCGAAGAACGTGCGTTTGGTGTGCACGGTCTGTAGCCGGCTCAGCGGCGCGATCTTGTACTGGTGCGTCCACCATCCCGTCTTCGCGTACACGGCGGTCTCGGAGAAGTCCCAGCGGGCGACGCGATAGCGCCACACCGGGGCGATGACCATCGACGTGAACGCCACCCACACAGTGGCGACTGCGGCGACCCAGTTCCAGAAGGCCATGACGTTGTCGCCCCAGAAGTACCAGCCGATCTGGAGCGCGATGAGGACGATGATCGACCACATCACCTCGAACGTCCAGGCGAACGGGGCCCTCGCGCTCACGCGATAGCGGGGCTCGAGCATTGAGACCTCGGTATGCCGGTGGTAGGCGTCGAGGTCGAAGGGATCGGTGCGCTCGGCCGGAGCGGGCGTATCGGGCTCTGCGAACTCTCCGGTATCGGCGCCCTCGGCGCCCACTGTGCTCTGTCTGCCCTGCCTGCCCTCTCCGCCCTCGGCGACCTCCGCTACCTCGGAGGCCTCCGCCGCCGAGCTCGCGGTGCCGTCCCCTTCGGACGCGCCGACCGGCTCCTGCCCGGTGTGCCCGATATCAACGGTCGCCGCGGAGGAGTCGCGTGAGTGTTCTGCCATGTATCCAGACTAACGACACGGCGGGAGTATGTTGGTGCACCATGGCGCTCATGGATCAAGGATCACACTCCGCCTCGCCGTCGGCGATCCGCCGCTCGCTCAAGCGGGCCGAGGCCGGGCTCACCCTCTCGGTCGCCGAGGTCGAGACGCTCTTGCAGGCCAGGGGGGCCGAGCTCGAGCGGCTCTGTGCGGCGGCCGCCCGCAAGCGAGACGCCCGCCTGGTGGACATCGGCCGTGCGCCGTCAGGAAGCGAGGTGGGGGCGACCGGGGCGGACCCCAGCCCGAGCACGCACCCCGGCGGAACCCTCACGTATTCGCGCAAGGTCTTCATCCCGCTCACCAGGCTGTGCCGCGATCGCTGCCACTACTGCACCTTCGTCGCCGCGCCCGCAGCGCTCCGCGCCGAGGGCACGAGCCTGTACATGGAGCCGGACGAGGTGGTCGAGCTCGCACGCCGCGGCGCCGAGCGAGGCTGCAAGGAGGCTCTGTTCACCCTCGGCGACCGTCCCGAGGACCGCTGGCCCGAGGCCCGGCAGTGGCTCGACGAGCGCGGCTACGATTCCACGCTCGACTACGTGCGCGCCATGGCCATCCGGGTGCTCGAGGAGACCGGGTTGCTGCCGCACCTCAACCCCGGGGTGATGAGCTGGGCGGAGCTCTCCCGGCTCAAGCCCGTCGCGCCGTCCATGGGCATGATGCTCGAGACCACGTCGCGCGATCTATTCGAGACGAAGGGCAAGGCGCACTACGGCTCCCCGGACAAGGACCCCGAGGTACGGCTGCGCACGCTCACCGACGCCGGGCGCCTCGCCATCCCGTTCACCACGGGAATCCTTGTCGGCATCGGCGAGACCATCACGGATCGGGCCGAGTCGCTCGTCGAGCTCGCCCGGCTCGGGCGCGAGTTCGGGCACATCCAGGAAGTGATCGTCCAGAATTTCCGGGCGAAGGAACACACCGCGATGGCGGACTCGCCGGACGCCGAGATCGAGGAGTACCGCGCGGCCATCGCCTGCGCGCGCATCGTGCTCGACCCGCGCATCGCCGTGCAGGCCCCGCCGAATCTCGTCGAGGCCAACGAGATCTCGCTCCTCGTGGGCGCGGGGATCGACGACTTCGGCGGAATATCGCCCCTGACGGCGGACCACGTGAATCCCGAGCGGCCGTGGCCCCATCTCGCCGATCTCGAGCGGATCTGCGCCGATCTCGGCTTCTCGGTCCGCGAGCGGCTCACCGTCCACTCGCGGTACATCGCCGCCGGTAGCGCGTGGATCGACCCCCGCGTCGCGGGGCACGTCTCCGCGCTCGCCGACGCGGACGGGCTCGCCGCGCCCGCAGTCGGCGGAGGATCGGCCTCTCCCGAGCCCCGCCCGTGGCAGGAGCCCGACGAGCCCGAGGAGTCCTACGGCCGGGTCGACCTCAACACCGAGATCGACACCGAGGGCCGCAGGACCGAGACACGCTCGGACATCGACCAGGCCTTCGGCAACTGGGACGCGATCCGCGAGGCCGCCGAGCGCATCGGCGCCGCAGAGGCGGCGCGCGGGACGCGCTCGCCCGAGCGCGCCGATTCGGAGGTCCTCGCCGCGCTGCGCGCGGCGGAGGCGAAGCCCGAGGGGCTCACGGACGAGCAGTACCTCGCGCTGGCCGGCGCCGACGGACACGGCCTCGCCGCCCTCGCAGCCCTCGCCGACGGGGTGCGCCGGGACGTCGTGGGAGACGAGATCACCTACATCGTCAACAGGAACATCAACTTCACCAACATCTGCTACACCGGTTGCCGCTTCTGCGCGTTCGCCCAGCGCAAGGGCGACGCCGACGCCTTCTCCCTGTCTCCCGCAGACGTCGCGGACCGCGCCTTCGAAGCCCATTCCGTGGGCGCCACCGAGGTGTGCATGC
>NZ_DAINST010000004.1:4653-32135 GCF_036741115.1 Dietzia sp. | reverse complement strand
CGGAGTCGGCGGGTATGCGGAACTCGTCCGCGCCGTGAAGACCCGAGTGCCCGGAATGCACGTCCATGCCTTCAGCCCCATGGAGATCTCCAACGGTGCCTCGCGCTCCGGGGTCGGGGTGCGCGAGTGGCTCACCGGTCTCAAGGAGGCGGGCCTCGACTCGATCCCCGGTACGGCCGCGGAGATCCTCGACGACGAGGTGCGCTGGATCCTCACGAAGGGGAAGCTGCCTACCGCCGAATGGATATCGATCGTCGAGACCGCGCACGAGGTGGGGATCCGCTCGAGCTCGACCATGATGTACGGGCACGTCGACGCGCCGCACCACTGGGTCTCGCACCTCCGCACGCTGCGGGGGATCCAGGAGCGCACCGGAGGATTCACCGAGTTCGTCCCGCTGCCCTTCGTCCACCACAGCGCGCCCCTCTACCTCGCCGGGGCCGCGCGCCCGGGGCCCACCCGCCAGGAGAACCTCGTCGTCCATGCGCTGGCCAGGCTCATGCTCCATGGCGCGATCGACAACGTGCAGACCTCGTGGGTCAAGCTCGGCACCGCGGGCACACAGCGGATGCTGCAGGCCGGCGCCAACGATCTCGGCGGCACGCTCATGGAGGAGACCATCTCCCGGATGGCAGGTGCCGAGAACGGATCGGAGAAGAGCCCGGAGGAAATCCGTGAGATCGGCGAGGGGATCGGGAGGCCGGTCGTGCAGCGCGACACGTTCTATCGCCGCGTTCGAGGTGTCCCGCGGGTGCCGCTGCTCGTCGAGTGATCCGCTCCGCCCCCGCTCGTGAGTTGGTCGATCGTGAGTTGGTCGATCGACCGAAACGGGCTGCGTCCGGGACGGCCGCCATCTAACCTTGGTGGGGCTGCCCCCGGCGCCGACCGTGGGCCGCGTTGGGAACGGCGCGACCGTGTCTTAATATGAGAGACGAACAACAGGACATGGGCCCGGAGTCCGCCTCGGCGGCGTCGCGGGCCCGAGCGCCGACAACATCCGCCCTGCCCGGCGGGCCGACGCTCGCATCGGAACCGGTCTCGGTTTCGACACTGGCTGTCTACGAAAGGAAATCACGGAGTAATGACATACGTGATTGCGGAGCCGTGCGTCGATGTTCTCGACAAGGCGTGCGTCGAGGAATGCCCGGTCGATTGCATTTACGAGGGCGGCCGGATGCTCTACATCCACCCCGACGAGTGCGTCGACTGTGGCGCCTGCGAGCCGGTGTGCCCGGTCGAGGCCATCTTCTACGAGGATGATGTTCCGGACGAATGGGAACCGTACACGCAGGCCAATGCCGATTTCTTCGAGGAGCTCGGCTCTCCCGGAGGCGCCGCGAAGACGGACCCGGGCCCCGACGTCGAGTTCGTCAAGAAGCTCCCCCCGATGGGCGAGGAGTAGGGCACTGGACGCCGTGCAGGGAACTGGCAGGCGGACGGCGAGTCGTCGCACGCCCGTGACCTCTAGGCTCCCCGTCTTCCCGTGGGATACCCTCGCGGGCGCGCGCTCGCGTGCTGCGGAGTATCCGGTCGGGCTCGTCGACCTCACCGTCGGCGCCCCGGTCGACGAAGTCGATCCGGGGATTCGCGCGGCGCTCGCGGAGGGGGCCGCGTTCCCGGGATACCCAGCGACACACGGCACCGCCGAGCTCCGCTCGGCCGCGGCCGCGGCGATGGAGCGCCGCTTCGGCGTGCCGGGCGTCGACCCCACGTCGATCCTCCCGGTGATCGGAACGAAGGAAATCGTCGCCGGCCTGCCGGCGCAGCTCGACCTGGGGGCGGGATCGACCGTCGTCATCCCCGAGGTCGCCTATCCGACCTACGAGGTCGGCGCGCTCCTGGCCGGTGCGCGCGCGGTGCGAGCGGACTCGCTCACCCAGCTGGGGCCCGAGAAGGTCGACCTGGTCTACATCAATTCCCCGTCGAATCCCACGGGCAAGGTGCTCGGCGTCGACCATCTGCGCAAGGTGGTCGGCTGGGCGCGCGAGCGCGGCGCGATCGTCGCCTCCGACGAGTGCTACCTCGGGCTCGTCTGGGAGGGGGAGGCCCCGTCGATCCTCGATCCCCGCGTGTGCGACGGCGATTTCTCCAATCTCCTCGCGCTCCACTCACTCTCGAAGTCGTCGTCGCTCGCGGGTTACCGCGCGGGCTTCGTCGCCGGGGACCCGGAGCTCGTCGCCGAGTTGCTCGCGGTGCGCAAGCACGCGGGGATGATCGTGCCCATGCCCGTGCAGACGGCCATGACCCACGCGCTCACCGACGATGCGCATGTCGATGCCCAGCGCGAACGCTACCGTGCCCGCCGCGCCCTCCTCGCCCCGGCGGTCGAGTCGGTGGGCCTGCGCATCGAGAATTCCGAGGCCGGCCTGTACCTGTGGGCCTCTCGCGATGAGCCCGGCCGAGCGACCGTCGACTGGTTCGCCGAGCGCGGGATCCTCGTGGCGCCCGGTGAGTTCTACGGACCGCGCGGCGAGAAGTTCGTGCGCATCGCGCTCACCGCGACGGACGAGGCCGTGGCCGAGGCCGCGCGCCGGCTCGAGAGGTAGCGCCCAGCGGCGTTTCCCGCCGCGATCCACCCGCCTATGACAACGGACGGCGGCCTCGCATCGGAGGCCGCCGTCCGCTGTATTCCAGGACCTACTCGGTCCTCTCGGCGCCTACGGCGTGCCGATTCCGACGTGTGCCCCCGAGTCCTCGTGGACCCGCGAGTTGATCAGCGAGAGCACGCTGAGCACCACGACGAGGCCGACGACGCCGAAGATCTGCTGCCGCGCCGATTCGTCGGTGAGCATGAGAATCGAGAGCGCGAGGATCGCGACGATCGTGGCGATGCCTAGCCACGGATGCAGCCACATCCGCACCGTGAGCTTGCCCGCAGCCTCGATCTGCGAGCGGAGCTTGAGCTGCGATGCCGCGATGGCGATCCAGACCACGAGGAGGGTCGCTCCCACGGCCTGGAGCAGGAAGTCGAGCAGCCCCTCCCACTCGAACCACTGGAGCGCGACGGCGACGAAGCCGAAGAACACCGAGACGTAAACGGACACCGATGGCGCCGAGGAGGCGTTCGTGCGCGCGAGGATCCGCGGGCCGTCGCCCTGCTTGGCGAGTGCGAAGGCGATGCGCGAGGTGCCGTAGATCTGGGCGTTGAAGGCCGAGAGCAGCGCGAGGACGATTATGACCTCGAGGAAGCCCACGACGCCGGGGAGGTGGGCCATCCGCAGCACGGCGGTGAATGGGCTCTGCTCGGCGGTGTCGGTGTCGGCGAGGGAGTCCCACGGCAGCAGCGCGGCGATGATCAGCACGGAGCCGATGTAGAACACCGAGATGCGCCAGATGACCGAGCGGACGGCGGTGCCGACATTGCGGGCCGGGTCGTCGGACTCGGCCGCGGCGATGCCTACGATCTCGACGCCGCCGAACGCGAAGGCGACGGCGAGGAGGCCTGCCGAGACACCCGCCCACCCGTTGGGCATAAACCCACCGTCACCGGTGAGGTTCGCCATGCCCACGGGTTCGGTGTCGGGGAGGAGGCCGAAGACTACGAGTACGCCGATGACGAGGAACGCGAGGATCACCACGACCTTGACCAGCGCGAACCAGAATTCGAACTCGCCGAACGCGCGGACGCGAACGAGGTTGACCACCGCGAAGAAGACCATGCACACGAGCGCGGGGATCCATGCCGGGATGCCGAACCAACCGCCGATGATCGCGGCCGCGCCCGTCATCTCCGAGGCCATGACCATGATGAGCATAAACCAGTAGATCCAGCCGACGACGAAGCGCGCGTGGCGCCCGAACGCCGCGCCGGCGTACGTGGCGAAGGAGCCGGCAGAGGGCATCGCCGCGGCCATCTCGCCGAGCATCCGCATGGCGAACACGACGATGATGCCGGCGGCGATGTAGGAGATGAGCACTGCGGGACCGGCGGTAGAGATCGCCGAGCCGGTGCCGAGGAACAGGCCCGCGCCGATCGCGGAACCAAGCCCCATCATCGTTAGATGGCGGCTGGCCATGCCCGTGGAAAGCTGTCCGCCGAACTCGGCGGCGTCGTTTTCCGCGGCAGCGGCCCCGCCTGCAGGCTTAGTCATTCTTGTGCAGCTCCGCGTTGAGGGAGACGCCCTCGGACTTCCACGGCACGACCTCGACGGCGCCGGTCGTCGAGTTGCGGCGGAAGAGCATGTTGTCGCGGCCGGAGAGGTCCTTGGCCTTGACGGTCTCGGCCTCCGACCACGCGCCGGCCTTGAGGACGACCTTGGATCCGGCGGTCACGTAGAGCCCGGCCTCGACGACGCAGTCGTCGCCGAGGGAGATGCCGATGCCGGAGTTCGCGCCGAGTAGGCAGTTCTCGCCGATGGAGATGGTCTCCTTGCCGCCTCCGGACAGCGTGCCCATGATCGAGGCCCCGCCGCCCACGTCGGAGTTCGCGCCGATGACGACGCCGGCCGAAATGCGCCCCTCGACCATCGACGGGCCGAGCGTGCCGGCGTTGAAGTTGACGAAGCCCTCGTGCATCACGGTGGTGCCCTCGGCGAGGTGCGCGCCGAGGCGGACTCGGTCGGCGTCGGCGATGCGGACGCCGGAGGGCACGACGTAGTCGACCATGCGCGGGAACTTGTCGATCCCGTAGACGATCACGGGGCCGCGCGCGCGGAGCTTCGTGCGGGTCATGTCGAAGCCCTCGACCTTGCAGGCGCCGTGGTTGGTCCACACGACGTTGGCGAGGTGGCCGAACTGGCCCTCGAGGCTCGCGAAATGCGGGCGGATGAGTCGGTGAGAGATGAGGTGGAGACGGAGGTAGACGTCCATCGCGTCGATCGGCGGCTCGGTGAGGTCCGCGATGCTCACGCGGACCGCGACGAGCTCGACACCGCGCTCGACGTCCGCTCCGACAATCGAGCGGAAATCCTCCGGCACGTCGTCTCCGTTGAGCACCTCGTGCCCCGAGGTCTCCGCCGCGCCGAGTTCGGGCGCGGGGTACCACACATCGAGAACGGTTCCGTCCAGGGTCATCGTCGCCACGCCGAGGGCGATTGCTCCATGTGCACTCATGCGCATGAGATTACCGTCACCCGCCTGGGCGCACGGCAAGGACCACGGGAAATGCCGGGAACTTCTGCCGTCATCCGTTCTTCCCCGGCGCGGCCCGGCGCCATCCCCGCCGCTCGCTACCCTGGGAGGCGTGTCCACACGCGAAGGAAGCACCCCCAGCACCAGCAACGACGGCGCCCCGGCGCTCGATCTCGCCGGCGCCCCCGTGGCTCTCACCGCCGCTCTCGTCGACATCGAGAGCCCCTCGCGGGAGGAGGAGGCGCTCGCCGACGCCGTGGAGGCCGCGCTGCGCGCGAGCGTCGCCGCCTTCCGCGGGCCCGGCACCTCTACGGATGTCGAGCGGATCGGGAATTGCGTGGTCGCGCGCACGAACAGGGGGCTCGGCTCCCGGGTGATCCTCGCGGGGCACCTCGATACGGTGCCGGTCGCCGATAACGTGCCGTCCGTCGTCAGGCACGTTCCCAGAGACGGAGACTGCGACGGGGGAGAGCCCGAAGAGAGGATGTACGGCTGCGGGACGAGCGACATGAAGTCCGGGGATGCGGTGTTCCTGCACCTCTTCGACGCGCTCGCCGATGCCGAAGAGCTTGCTCACGACCTCACGATCATCATGTACGACTGCGAGGAGATTGAGGCCTCGGCGAACGGCCTCGGCGTGCTGCAGCGCGAGCGCCCGGAGCTGCTCGACGGCGATCTCGCGATCCTCGGGGAACCGACCGATGGGTTCATCGAGGCCGGCTGCCAGGGCACGCTGCGCATCCGCGTCCACGCCGTCGGCACGCGCGCGCACTCGGCGCGCAGCTGGCTCGGTGAGAACGCCATCCACCGCCTAGCTCCCGTGCTCGGTGCGCTGTCCGAGTACACGCCGCGCGACGTAGAGATCGACGGCTGTACGTACCGCGAGGGGCTCCAGGCCGTCCGCGTCTCGGGCGGGGTCGCGGGGAACGTCGTCCCGGATTCCGCGTGGGTCGACGTCAACTTCCGCTTCGCCCCCGACCTCTCGAGCGGCGAGGCGCTGCACCACGCGGTCGAAGCGCTCGGCCTCGCGCCCGGTAGCCGGTTCGACGCCGCCGATCCGTGGTCGGAGGAGGTCAGCGAGCCGCTCGCCGACCGTTCGGGGGAGGGGCAGGGCGGTCATGACGGCGGACCGAGCGAACCACAGGCGGATCCGATCTCCTGGCAGCTCACCGACCTCTCGCCGGCCGCAATGCCCGGTCTGTCCATCCCTGCCGCGGCCGCCCTCGTGCGGGCCGCCGGCGGCCGGGTGCGCGCGAAGTACGGCTGGACCGACGTGTCGCGCTTCGCCGCGGCGGGCGTCGCCGCGGTCAACCTCGGCCCCGGCGACCCGGGTACGGCGCACAAGCGGGACGAGTTCTGCCGCACCGCGGAAATCGGCGAGGTCGCCGCGTTCCTCCGAGGATTCCTCACCGCGCCGGGCGAATAGCCGGGCGAGTATTCGGGGCTGGCGGAGCGCGTTCGCCGCGCCCCGAGCCGCCGCGCCGGAGCGCGGATTCGCGCGCGGTGTCGGTGTTGTTGGGCAGAATCGGCAGAGGCTCCCGATCGACACCGACGCGCAGTCCCGATCGAGACGGAGTCACACTCGTCGTCCCCGCCGGGGAGTCCGTGCCTGCCCCTCCGCCGGGCGGTGCCGGCGCCCCCGGCCGAGAAAGGTCCCCGATGTCCCAATCGTTCCCCTTCCGACTCCGTGGCCCCGTGATGGTCCGCGACAACGAGCCGCTGTCCTCGACCACGGACTCGCGGCTCCTCGATACGCAGCCGGATACCGAGTGGTTGCACACGGACCCGTGGCGGGTGATGCGGATCCAGAGCGAGTTCGTCAACGGGTTCGGCGCGCTCGCCGAGATGCCCGATGCCGTGAGCGTCTTCGGTTCGGCGAGGACCAAGCCCGGGGACGAGTACTACGAGACCGCCGTGCGGATCGGCGCGGCGCTCGCGGAGGCCGGGTACGCGGTGGTCACCGGCGGCGGCCCCGGGCAGATGGAGGCCGCGAACAAGGGAGCGCACCAGGCGGGTGGCTTCTCGGTCGGCCTCGGCATCGAGCTCCCGCACGAGCAGGGCCTCAACGACCACCTCGATCTCGGGATCCACTTCCGCTACTTCTTCGTGCGCAAGACGATGTTCGTCAAGTACACGCAGGCCTTCGTCTGCACGCCGGGAGGCTTCGGCACACTCGACGAGCTCTTCGAGGCCGTGACCCTCGTGCAGACCAACAAGATCACCCGCTTCCCGATCGTCCTGTTCGGAACGGAGTTCTGGGGTCCGCTCGTGCAGTGGATCCGGGACCGGCTGGCCGCCGAGAAGATGATCTCGGCGGACGATCCCGAACTCCTGCTGTGCACCGATTCCGTCGACGAGGCCGTGGCGCACATCGTCCGCGCCCACCGGCGGGTGCTCGCGGAAAAGGCGGAGAAGGCGGGCGTGACGGCGAACGGCGAACCTGCCGCGCGCGACGACGATACCGCGGGCGGCGACCCCGAGCAGGCCCCGGAATCTTGATGGCGGAGCCGACAGAAGCGGCGCGGACACTCTGCGGGCGCCCGGTCGCGAGCGATCGCGCCCTGGTCATGTCGATCGTCAACCGCACGCCGGACTCGTTCTTCGACAAGGGCGCGACCTTTGCCGACGAGCCGGCGCTCCGCCGTGTCGACGAGGCCGCCTCCGCCGGCGCGGACATCGTCGACATCGGTGGGGTCAAGGCCGGGCCGGGGGAGACCGTCGACGCCGCGGAGGAGATCCGCCGCGTCGTCCCCTTCATCGAGGCTGTCCACGAGCGTCATCCGGGGCTGCTCATCTCCGTGGATACCTGGCGCAGCGAGGTCGCGGCCCCGGCGATCGAGGCCGGAGCGGCGATTATCAACGACACCTGGGCGGGCTACGACGAGAATCTCGTCCACACCGCCGCAGAGGGCGGCGCCGGGTTCGTGTGTTCGCATACCGGGAGCGCGGAGCCACGGACGCGTCCGTACCGCGTGGGCTACGAGGACGTCGTGGCGGCGGTGCGGGAAGAGCTCGCTTCGGGCGCCGAGCGTGCGCTCGCCGCGGGGATCGCGGCGGACGCCGTCATCGTCGATCCCACCCACGACTTCGGCAAGAACACCTACCACGGTCTCGAGCTGCTCCGCGATCTCTCGCCGTTGGTGGAGCTCGGATTTCCGGTGCTCATGGCGTTGAGTAACAAGGATTTCATCGGCGAGACCCTCGACGCGGACGTCGACAATCGCGGGGAGGGGACTCTCGCCGCGAGCGCGGTCGCGCTGTGGCAGGGCGCGCGAATCCTGCGCTGCCACGACATTGTGGGCACCCGGCGAATTGTGGACATGGTGGCGTCGATCCAGGGGACGAGGCCGCCGGCGCGTGTGGTCAGGGGTCTAGCCTAGATCTGCGAGGCGGGTCGCTCGTGTGAGAGAACGCGGGCGAGAAATCGCCGGTAACGCATCGAAAAGACCCGGGAAAACCGAGACGAAGGGGTGGGCGGTGGAACGCGAGCCGGTGGCGACGTACCCGCGCGGCGCGTGGAGCCTCGACGCGCTGGTCGCCGCCAAGCGCGGTCGTACGGTCTCCGTCGTGCTTCCCGCGCTCGACGAGGAGGACTCCGTCTCCGGGGTCGTCGCCTCGATCCTCCCGCTCGCCCTCGGCTCCGCTCCACTCGTCGACGAGCTGCTAGTGGTCGATTCGGGCTCCAGCGATGCCACGCGCGCACGAGCCGAGGCCGCAGGTGCCGAGACGGTCGCGGTATCCGAGATCCTCCGCGGAGCGGGCCCGGAACTGCAGCCGCGGCACGGCAAGGGCGAGGCGCTGTGGCGATCGCTCGCAGCGACTTCCGGGGACATCGTCGCCTTCGTGGACTCGGACCTACGCGATCCTTCGCCGGAGTATGTGCCGGGGATCGTCGGTCCGCTGCTGCTCTCGGATACGCCGGTGCTCGTCAAGGGCAGTTATCGCAGGCCGTTCCGCGGGGCAGAGGGCGATTCCAATGCAGGGCCGGGCGCGGATCCGGACGGCGGGGGGCGTGTCACCGAGCTCCTCGCACGCCCGCTCCTCGAGGCGTTCGTCCCGGAGATCGCCGCGCTGCGCCAGCCGCTTGCGGGCGAGTATGCGGTGCGGCGCGAATTCGCCGAGTCCGTCCCGTTTGCCGCGGAGTACGGCGTCGAAATCGGGCTCGTCCTCGACGCGCTCCGTCTCCACGGACCGGCAGGGATCGCGCAGGTCGATCTGGGCACGCGGGAGCATCGCCACCGCTCACTCCACTCCTTGGCCGGGACAAGTAGGCATGTGATCGAAGTCTTCTCCCTGCGCCTCGGGCTGCCCCTCGCCGAGCGCGTGCTCGCCGAGGACCGGCCACCCATGGCGTCGATCCCGCGCGAGCTGCGGGCCGCGCACGCGGATTCCGCCGGCGGGGGCGAGGGTTCGGTCGGCGCAGCGAAGTCCGACATGACGCAGGCCGATGCGGCGCGCGTGGACGTCGCCGGCTGCCGCCGCGGGTAGCATCGACGGTCGAGCCCCGGACATGGGCTGCTAGTGGGCCAGACCGGTACCGGACCTGAGCTGAACTGGGCCGGACAAGGCTTTGTCCGGACGCGGCCTGGCCGGGTCTGGTCGTACTGGTCGTGACGCCGAGGGAGCCAGCCGGCAAGTAGGCCGCGCCGCGAATTGCGGCACCCGGCAAGAGAACGGAAGCGTGGAATAAATGGGGAGCGTTGTCGTTTACGTGGTGATCACCGTTCTGGTCGCCGCGATCGTCTTCGTCGTGGCCGCCGTCGTGGCCGGCAGGGGCGAACCACTGCCTCCCGTGGAGCCGGACGAGACCCTCGCCAAGCTGCCACGCGGCGCGGTCTCGGGCGCCGATGCCCGCGCGCTCCGCTTCGGAGTCAAGGCCCGCGGGTACGACATGGCGGAGGTCGATTGGGCCATCGCGGAGCTCGCAGCGGAGATCGACAGGCTCAGGGGCGTCTCGCCGTCGGCGATTACGGAGGATAAGTCCGGCGCATCGAATTGAGCCGCGCTAAAATGGCTAGGCCTACGACGGTTCCTCAGAGCCGTCCTGTGTGCCCGGAGCCGCGAGAGTCTGCGCGGCACAGGGCGAGACCCAGGTAGGGCGAGACATGATTCGGGAAGACTCCCGGGAAGAGAGTGCGACTGATGGCGGCTATGAAGCCCAGAACTGGCGACGGACCGATCGAAGCGGCCAAGGAAGGCCGCGCCATTGTGATGCGGGTTCCGGTCGACGGCGGAGGGCGCCTCGTGGTGGAGCTCACGCTGGACGAGGCCCAGGCGCTCAGCGCCGAGCTCGCCAAGATCACGGACTAGCCTCTTGGTGCGCGGATCCTCGTATCCACACCGCCGCCGGGGTGCCTCGTGCCCCCGGCGGTTTTTCGTGCTCCGTTGAGCGGCGTGCAACCTGGCGCCGGCGAGGTAAAGCCGGACGGACTCGAGCCCGGGCAAGCCGCCGAACTGCGTGAAACCCCAATGGCACGGGCACTGCGCTCGGTGCTTCCGGCGCTTCGCTGTCCGGTGTGCGCCGGGGCGTTATCCGAGAAGGTGGGGGATGCGACAGCTGTAGAGTCGGCCGAATCCACGCGTCAGCCGCCATCGCCAGGGCCAACTCCAGGGCCATCGCCCGTGCCCGCGCGGGTCCGCACGCTCGCCTGTAACTTGGGGCACAGCTTCGACGTCGCGAAGCAGGGCTACGTGTCCCTCCTCGGCGGCGCAGGACGCACCGGCCCCGGGGACGATCATGCGCAGCTCGAGCGCCGGGAGCGCTTCCTCGCGGCCGGGCATTTCGATCCGCTCGTCGCGGCGCTGGGAGCGGCGCTTGCCCCGACGCTCGGACCGGCGCCGTCAGCCGCGGATTCCGTTGCGGATTCGGTCGAGCACGGCCGCGCTCCGCTCCTCGTCGACGTCGGCGCGGGTACGGGCTTCTACGCCCGCTCCGTCCTCGATGCGTTTCCCGCGGCGCGTGCGGTGTGCACCGAGATCTCCGCAGCCGCGGCTCGGCGCCTCGCCTCCGCGCATCCCCGCGCCGCGTCTGTCGTCGCCGATACCTGGCGCGGACTCCCGCTCGCCGACGGATGCGCGGACGCGATCCAGGTGATCTTCGCCCCGCGCAATCCCGAGGAATTCGCCCGCGTCCTCGCGCCCAGTGGCCGCCTGGTCGTCGCATGGCCGGGCCCCGAGCATCTCCGCCCGCTCCGCGAGGAGCTGGGCATGCTCGACATCGAGCGCGGCAAGGAGCGGCGGCTCACCGAGTCGATGATGGGCGGGGAGCATTTCGCGCTCGACCCCGCCGCATCCACCACGGTGCGCGCCACGATGGCGCTCGATGCGGACACGGCGCTCGACGTGGCGCTCATGGGGCCCAGCGGCGCGAAGGTCGGGCGCGAGGCCGTGGCGGGGAGACTCGCCGAGCTCGGCCGCAAGGAATACCGCGCGGACATCGACGTCAACCTCAGTGTCTTCGTGCGTGCCCCACGGTAGGGCAAACCGGTCGGCCTGACGGCGCACATCGTGCCGGCGGTGAGCCTGCGGGCTAGCGTGCGGTGAGCACCGAGATGCCGCGGGCCGCGGGCAAGTGGGTGACCCGCGCGCCCTCGGGCAGCGAGGTGAGGTCGTCGAAGTAGTCCTCGGCGCCGAGAACTACGACCGCACCTCCGCCGACGAGCTCGAGAGCGCGCTCGGCGAGAGCGGCGGCCTCGACCTCGCCCGCATCGGCGACGACGAGTCCGTACGAATCGGCCGCGAGCTTGCCCATGACCTCGAGCGGCCGCGCGGCGATGATCCGGCAGGCGCTGCCCGGGTACCCGGCCGACGCCACCGCCTTCTTCCCGGCATCGGCGAGGTGCGGATCCGAGGTGATCGCCGTGACTGCACCGGGCTTGCCGGATCCGCCCGCGGGCGAGAGGCCCGAGAGCAGTGCCAGCGCCACGACCCCGGGGGCCGAGCCGACATAGACCGCGGAGGACTTCCCGCTCATCGACGCGAGCAGCGAGAGGATCGCAGTCCCGACGGCGTCGGGGGCGCGCCCGCCGAGTTCGGCGCTGTCCTCGCGGGCCGCGCGCATCGCGGCGACGGCATTCTTCTCATCGGCCGCGCCGGCTGTGGTGCCGTGGGCGGGTTTACTGGGCTCGGCCGCTTCCGCGCAACGACCATAGAGGGCCGCGAGGTCGTGCAGATCGACCCCAAGCGACTCCTGAGTCACATTCGCCTCTTGCGTACCGCTACCTGCGCCGTTGCCGTTATTCACGCGTCCCACCCTAAACGATCGACCCCGGCTCATCGTGGAGGACGAGCGGGCGGATTCCCGTCTCGATGCACCGCGCGAATTGGGGTTCGCGGTGCCCGGAGAGGGAAGATAAAAATGCATTCTCAGGGACCGCACAGCGCTGCACTACACCGAGCCCAGCCGGATCGGGCAAAGTAGTCGGCAACCTCGGGGCTTCTCTCGCCCCGACGAATGGAAGGAGGCGCGCTGTGGCCGATTCACAGACGACGCCCGCGCCGGCGCCTGGCGGCTCCGGGGAACCCGAGTCCGTCACGGCCGCCTTCGACAGGTCGGGGGACAGAGCCGATCTGCCTTCGTGGTCGCAGATCGTCGCCGACCACGGCGATAAGGTCTATCGCCTCGCCTACCGTCTCACCGGCAATCCGCAGGATGCGGAGGACCTCACGCAGGACGCCTTTATCCGCGTCTTCAAGTCCCTCGACCGTTACAAGCCGGGGACCTTCGAGGGATGGATGCACCGCATCGTCACCAACCTCTTCCTCGACCAGGCGCGCCGCCGGGCCCGCATTCGCATGGACTCGCTGCCGGAGGACGCCGAGCGCCTGCAGTCCGGGCGCAACGGCCCCGAGCAGGTCGTGGTCGGCGAGACGTTCGACCCCGTGCTGCAACGCGCTCTCGACAACCTGCCGCCGGACTACCGCGCGGCCGTCGTCCTCTGCGATATTGAGGACCTCACGTACGAACGGGTCGGAAAGATCCTCGGGGTCAAGATGGGCACGGTGCGCAGCAGGATCCACCGCGGTCGCGCGGCGCTGCGCGCGGAGCTCGCCAGTCAGGGGGTCACTTCGATGGCGGACGCACTCGGAAAGGTCTAGCCCAACCGAGCCATGGGCCGGGACCCGGTAGGGGCTCGGTTCGCGAAAAGGTGTCGGCAGGGCTCAGGGGCGGGCTCTCGCCGGTGATGACGCCGTAGAAACCACGAATCACGGCCGCCCCTTCCCGCCACGGAACCCGTTCCGGCGGGCCTCTGCGGACCCCGAGCCCGTCCGGGGAATCGTCCTATACTGGCCGGAACACGCCGCCTCGAGCGGACCGGCGACGGCAACTTCGAACCGAGCAGATTCTCGCGGATCCCAGGACGCACACGTGCGGGAATTGCGCTCGACGAACAGATAAGGGGGGAGGGAGAACGGATGGCGGCACAGCCCGAACCCACGAATTTTGCTCCCACCGAACACCTTTCCAGTGAGGCGGTTGCCGCCTTCGCCGACGACAGGCTCCCGCCCACAGCGCGCGACAGGGCGCTGCGCCACCTCGGCCAGTGCCCCGAGTGCATGGACGAGCTCCACGTGCAACGCTCCGCCCGCTATGCCCTCCGGCACTCGGGCCCCATCCGCATGCCGGGCACCCTCGCCGAGAAGCTGGCGCAGCTCGCGGAGGCCGAGCGCGCGGGGCAGGACCGGACCCACGGGCACCAGGAGACTGCGCCAAGCCGCGTGGCGACTCCGGACCCGGCGCGTCGCCCGAGCCTCGGTGCGCGTCTGAAATCCTGGTTCTTCCCCGGCTAGGCTCGGACCGAGTACGAGAACGCCGCTACCGGGCGGCGCCGCGCCCGTCGCCGGGAATGCCGACGCCGGCAACTGCAACAGCACAGGAGAGTCGCATAGTGCCACGTGGTGAGGACCGGAACACGGATCAGCCCTTCGGCCGACCCGAGGACACCGCTCCCGAGCGGCCGCTGCGCTCCCCGCGCCCGGTAGAGCGGCCCCCCGTGGACGGTTCCACGGCGGAGGCCTTCTCGCGGCCCGAGGGGGAGAGCGGCCCGCTGTCCGCACCCGCCCGCTACCGCATGGACCCGAGGATCGTCACCGCGCCGCCGCCGAACCCCGTGCACGCCGAGGTCTTCGGCAAGCCCGAGGGCGTCGGCGACATGCTCGAGCGGGTGCCCACCGATACCGAAGGCGCAGGGGAAGGCGCCGGCGGAGAGGGCGGCCCAGAGGCCCGCGGCGCCGCGGACCCCTGGCGGAATCCGGCCTCCGTCGTCATACCCGGTGCTCCAGCTCGTTCGGAGCCGCCGGCCCAGCCCGTGCTCGACCTCGTGGGCGGGCGGGGCGGAGATGGCGGCGAGGGCCTGGAACGGCTCGGGGTGCGCGAGGTGTTCTTCGGCCGGAGGCTGGCCTGGCAGTCGCTCGCGGCCGTCGGCGCGGTGTGCGCCGTGATCGGGCTGGTCGGCGGCGGAGCGGGGTATTTCCTCGCGAACAGCTCGACGAGCCTGACGAGCAACGACGTGCGGCTGCGCGATGCGCCGGCGGCGCCCGCTTCGGAAGGCAACCCCATCGGCGACGTCGCGAACCGGGTGCAGCCCGCCGTGGTCAACATCCAGGTGACCACCCCGGGCGGTATGGGGGAGGGCAGCGGTATCGTCATCGACGATCGCGGCTACATCCTCACCAACAACCACGTGGTCACCATGGAGGGTGAGGCCGGCCCCGATGCCGTGATCGAAACGGTCTTCCCCACGGGTCAGCGCGCGAAGGCCCAGATCGTGGGCACGGATCCGCAATCCGACGTCGCCGTGATCAAGGTGGACGTCGACAACCTCACCGTGGCGCAGCTCGGGGATTCCGATGCCGTCGAGGTCGGCGAGCCGATCGTCGCGATCGGCTCGCCGCTCGGGCTGCCGAAGACGGTCACGCAGGGCATCGTCTCGGCGACCCACCGGGCGATCGCGCTCGGGAACGACTCGTCGGAGAGCGGTGACGTGATCGACGCGATCCAGATCGACGCCGCTATCAACCCCGGCAACTCCGGCGGCCCGCTCGTCGACATGCGCGGGGCGGTCATCGGCATCAACACGCTGATCTTCTCGCAGTCCGGCGGCTCCGACGGCCTCGGCTTCGCAATCCCCATCGACCACGCGAAGACGATCGCCGAAAAGCTCATCACCAACGGCGAGATCCAGCACCCCTCGATCGGTGTCAATGCGCGGACGGCGGCGAACGGGGAGCTCGACGGTGCGGAGGTCGTCAACGTCGCCGACGGGAGCCCCGCGCAGCGTGCGGGAATCCGCGAGGGGGACATCGTCGTCAAGCTCGGTGACCGGGACATCCATTCGAGCGACGAACTCGTCGTCGCAGTCCGCGATTCGACGATCGGCCAGGACACCCCGGTGACAGTGGTGCGCGACGGCGGCCGGGTGGAGCTCCAGGTCAAGCCCGTCGCGGGCTAGCGGCTTTCGGCCGGCCCCCCGGGCGCCGCTACCTGTGGATTCGCTGCCAATGTGGGCGAATGGGCCGGCGACGGTTATCGCGGTCGCCCCGGCGGCGCTATCCTGATGAGCGATGTTGCCGAATGTAGGTTGGGGCGAGATTCTCATCATCGCGATCGTCGCCCTCGTGATCCTGGGCCCCGAGCGATTGCCCGAAGCGATGCGTTGGATCGCGAAGCAGATGCGCGCTGTCCGCGAGTTCGCGACCAAGGCGCAGGATCAGCTCAAGGACGACTTCGGCACGGATTTCGAGGAGATCCGTAAGCCCCTCCAGGAAATCAATCAGCTCCGCGGTCTCACCCCGCGGGGGCTGGTGACCAAGCACCTCCTCGACGGCGACGATTCGCTCTTCACGGGGAACTTCGACGCTCCGCGAGATGGGGCGGTGCAGGTGGCGCAGGGCGCAGTAGGTGCCTCGCCGGCGCAGGCGCAGAGCCAGGGCTTCCAGCCGCAGGCCGAGCAGAACGGCCAGGCGTTCCCACATCAGGGCTTCCAGCAGTCCGTCCCGCAGAGCATCGTCGGTCAGTACAACCAGCAGGTTCCGCCGGCGAATCCCGGGGCGCTCCCGGACTACGGCGACGCCACGTAGCGCCCGCCCGGCGATCCGTCGCCGAGCGGGCGCGTCAGGCGGGCACGCCGAGTGGCGCCTCAGCCCATGAGGTTGCGGGTCGTGTCGATCCCGAGGTTCATGCCCACGAGGCCGCGCTTGCGCACCGCGAGGTTGTCGGCGAGCTTCCCGAATGCGCGTCCGGATGCCGAGTCCGGGGCAGCGAGGACGTTGGGCGTGCCCTCGTCGCCGTCGACGCGCACCTGCGGGTCGAGCGGAACCTGCCCGAGGAGCGGAACCTCGGCGCCCACGGAGCGCGTGAGGTTCTCGCAGACCTGCTGCCCGCCGCCCGAGCCGAAGAGCTCCATGCGCTGCCCATCGGGGGCCTCGAACCACGACATGTTCTCCACGACGCCCGCGATCTTCTGGCGGGTCTGCAGCGCGATCGCCCCGGCGCGCTCGGCGACCTCGGCGGCGGCCGCCTGCGGCGTGGTGACCACGAGGATCTCGGCCGAGGGAATGAGCTGTGCGATGGAGATCGCGACGTCGCCCGTGCCGGGCGGGAGGTCCATGAGCAGCACGTCGAGGTCGCCCCAGAACACATCGGCGAGGAACTGCTGGAGAGCGCGGTGGAGCATCGGGCCGCGCCACACGACAGGGGCGTTGCCGGAGGTGAACTGGGCGATGGAGATGACCTTGATGTCGTGCGCCACCGGCGGGATAATCATCTGCTCGACCTGCGTGGGCCGCGTGTGGCAGCCGAGCATCCGCGGCACGGAGTGGCCGTAGATATCGGCGTCGAGCACGCCGACCGATAGCCCGCGCGCGGCGAGAGAGGCGGCGAGATTGACCGTGACCGTCGACTTGCCCACGCCGCCCTTGCCCGAGGCGACCGCGTAGACGCGCGTGAGGTTGCCCGGCTGGGCGAAGGGGATCACCGGCTCGGCCGAGTCCCCGCGCAAGCCCTTACGCAGTTCGGTGCGCTGCTCGTCGCTCATCACATCGAGCTCGATCTCGACGTTCGCCACACCGGGCACGTCGAGCACGGCAGTGCGGACTCGCTCGGACAATTCGGTCTTCATCGGACAGGCCGAGGTCGTGAGGTAGATGCCTACCGACACCGTGCCGGATTCGGCGATGTCCACGCCCTTGATCATTCCCAGCTCGGGGAGGGGCTTGCGGATCTCGGGATCGTCGACCTTCGCCAGGGCGGCGCGAACTGCATCGTGACTGGGAGCGCTCATAGTGCGTCCAGTCTAGGACCAGGATGCGCGGACCCGGCAATCGCCGAGGGCCCGTGAGTCGAAAGACTCACGGGCCCTCGGTGGATCAGGCCAGATGCACTAAAAGTGCGGAATCGCGTCCTGGAGCCGCTTGGCGATGTCGTCCTGCGGTGCAGGTGCGGGCGCGGGGGCCGGAGGCGGCGGCACCGCCGGGCCGGCGGGATCCTGCGGCGCAGGCGCCGGTGCAGGTGCAGGTGCATCGGGAGCCGGAGCCGGTGCGGGCTCGGGGGCAGGCGGCGGGGGAGGCGTGTCCGAGGGCTTCGGATTGCAGCCCTTGACCGTGACCTTCTCCTCGGGAGTCCCGGGGGCCTCCGTCTCGGGAGCCGCCTCCGGCTTGCCCTCGGTGCCGTCCGGGCACTTCTCCGGAATCTTCTCCTCGGGCGCCGGGTGGATGGGCGGGAGATCGGCGGGATCGGGCTCTACGCCCGTCGCGTACGCGGTGGCCCAGGCGTTGACGTTCTGCACGTACGCGTGCGAATTGTTGTACGTGAGGATGGCGGCCTCGCGCTGCGCTGGATCCTCCATGGACCCGCCGTTCTGGCAGAGGTAGGCGCCGGTCGAGTACGCGGAATCGAAGATGTTATTGGGATCGGCCTTGCCGTCGCCGTTCCCGTCCTTGCCCAGCCGCTTCCAGGTCGACGGGAGGAACTGTCCGGGGCCGACCGCGCGGTCGTATTCCTTGTTCCCGTCGAACTCGCCGCCGTCGCTGTCCTTGATGACCTCGGAGCCGGGGAGGTGGCCGTCGAGGACCGGGCCGAGGATCGGCGTGATCGAATCGCCCTTGATCGAGAACGCGCCGTTGTTGCCGTGGTTCGACTCGACCTTCTTGATGCCGGCGATGAGTGTCCAGTCCATCGCGCAGCCCGGCTGCTCCTTGCCGAGGCGGTCGGCGGAGTCCTGATATGCCTTCATCGCGATGCCGGGGATGCCGAGGGGGCCCGCGGGGAGATCGGCGGGCTGTTCTGCGGGCTTCTCCGTGGGCATCGGCGGAGTGACGGTCGGCACCTCGCGCTCGACCTGCTCGACCACCGGGCGGAGCTGGGGCTCCTGGTTATCCGAGGCGTGCACGTTGACCACTGCCGCGGTCGCGCAGATCCCGGCGACCGCGGTGACGGTGACGCCCATGCAGATGGCTGTTCGACGATTGGTGCTCATCGGGCTACGTCGCACACTCAATTCCTCCCCTTCACCCCACGCGGCGATGGCCGCCAGTGGCAGACACGCGACACGCGACAGGGTGCCGTACATATTCTCGGGAACGCGCTCCCGCGGGCGGCGGCCTCGTCATGGCCCTGCGATGGACACTCTTGCGCTCTGCAATCCCCGCAGGGGACCGAAAAACCTCGAAAGTGCCGGTCAGGGTCGAAAAAAAGGCAACGTCCGAATTGTAAAGCACATAACCGCCTCGCGGGGCAAGCTCGGAGAAGAGTTTCGCCGAAGTTTTAAATTTTCACTTGCGTCCCAGGCGTTTCGTCTTGTGCAGATGTTTGGGGGTATGACGGCGGAGGTTTCGCGTACCCCTGCGTTCCGCGCGCGGAGCTACAGACGGCCGGTATCCGGCCGGCGCCCCGGGCGATCAATCCCGCCGGCCGCCGTCCTCGCCGTCCGCCGAGTCGGAGGAGTCGCTTTCTCCCTCGAGCTCCTGGGAGAGGATCCGCGACTCGATGCGCGCGAGGGCGTCCTTGACGTCGTCGAGCTCCCTGCGCAGGTAGTCGCGAGAAACGGTCTCGCCGAGCGTGAGCCGGACGGAAGCGAGCTCGCGGGTGATGAACTCGGTATCCGCCTTCGTCTGCGTCGAGCGGAGGCGGTCTTCCTCGAGCGAGACCTTGTCCCTGTCCTCCTGGCGGTTCTGGGCGAGGAGGATGAGCGGTGCGGCGTACGCGGCCTGCGTGGAGAACGCGAGGTTGAGCAGGATAAAGGGGTAGGGGTCGAAACGGAATGCGACGAAGCCGACGTTGATGATCACCCAGACAATCACGATGACGGTCTGGATGAGCAGGTATCGGCCCGTGCCGAAGAAGCGCGCGATGGATTCGCTCACGCGGCCCACGGCATCGGAATCGAAGTTGACCACCGGCCGGCGCCGTGAGGTCACCGGCGTGCTCAGAGACGATGACGCCGCGGCTGCCCTCGACTGTCTCCTGTCGCTCATCGGCGCCCCGCCTTCCCCGTCGTTCCCCGATCGCTGCTGCCGCTACTCCCGCCGCCCCGGGCACCGGCACCGACCGGGCGGGCGGGACCGTCGTCGTCATCGTGGATGTCGAGGTCTCGCCAGTTCTTCGGGAGGATGTTGTCGAGAAGGTCGTCGACGGACACCGCGCCGAGCAGGTGCCCCTCGTCGTCGACAACCGGGCCGCAGACGAGGTTATACGTCGCGAAGTAACGGGTGATCGCCGAGATCGAGTCGCCGGGCCGCAGGTGTGACAGCGAGTCGTCGAGCACCTCGACGACCAGCGAGGACGGCGGCTCGCGGAGCAGCGCCTGGATGTGCACGCTGCCGAGGTAGCGGCCCGTCGGCGTGGCCGTCGGCGGGCGCACGACGAACACGAGCGAGGACACGGCCGGGCTCAGCTCCGGGTTGCGGCAGTGCGCGAGTGCCTCGGCGACCGTCGTCTGGGGGTCGAGGATGATCGGCTCGGGGGTCATGACGCCGCCGGCCGTGTCCGGGTCGAACTGCATGAGTCGGCGCACGGAACCGGATTCGGACGGGTTCATCATCGACAGGAACGTCTCCGCCTCGGAATCGGGGAGTTCGGTGAGGAGGTCCGCCGCGTCGTCGTGGTCCATGACCTCGAGGACGTCGGCGGCGCGGGCGAGCTCGAGGCGCTTGACGATCGAAGTGGCCTCGTCGTGGGGGAGTTCCTGGAGGACGTCTGCGAGGCGCTCGTCGTCGAGGGCCATGGCGACCTCGATGCGTCGGCGCTCCGGGAGATCGCGAAGAGAGCGGGCCACGTCGGGCGCGCGCATGTCGTCGTATTCGGCGAGCAGGTGCGCGGCGTCGCCGGAATCCGGGTCGTCGGCCTCGGCGTCCTCGCGGACGATGTCATCCCAATCGACGAGCGTCACCGCGCCGCGGCGCCCGATTCGGCCCTTGCGTCGCGGCTGCACCGCGACCCGCGAGACGATCCAGTCCCGCGAACGCTGCTGCTCGATCTCGACGTCGACGATGCGCGAGGGCCGGTCTGCCGCGCCGTCCGACGCATCCGGCTCCTCGTCATGTCGGGCTATGCGGACGAGCGAGTCGATGGTCTCTCCGACCACCAGGGACTCCGAGTTCCGCGCCGAGAATTTGTGCAGGTTGATGACGCCGGAGACCAGGATCACCGCCGTGGGCTCGATCTCGGCGATCCGGAGCATGGGTACGAAGATGCGCCTCCGCGTGGGCAACTCGACGACGAGTCCGAGCGCCCTCGGGGCATGGCTGTCCTGCCGCGAGGTGATCACCACGTCGCGGATGCGCCCGATCTCGTCGCCATCGGGTCCGGTGACCGACATCCCGGCTAGCCTGGCTACGAAGACTCTGTTCGTCGACATGGCATCAACAGTACGAAATCCTCGCGCGCAGCTCATATATGGACTCGTTCCGGGTGGGCGTGGGCGACCGGTGTGGCTGCTGGATGAGGGCCGTGCGGCGGGACCACGACCCCGATCCCAGGAGGACGCGAGCGATGGGCACAGGCCCCCGGCAGGCAGGCGGCACGGCAGCAGGGCGATCGGATGCGCGGGGGCTTGCGGCGGAGCGCATCGCCGCCCAACGCAGCGCCGCGCGCCGGACTACGCTCGCCGTCCCGGGATCCAGCGAGAAGATGCTCGCGAAGGCCACGACCCTCGCCCCCGACGAGGTGTTCCTCGACCTCGAGGACGCCGTCGCCGGGCCGGCGAAGATCGAAGCCCGCTCCGCCGTCGTCTCGGCTCTCGCCGCCGGTGGCTTCGCGGCCCGCAATCTCGCGGTCCGGGTCAATGCCTGGGACACCGAATACACCACCGGTGACCTCCTCGAAGTCGTCGGCGGGCTCGCCGAGGCGGTTAGGGGCGAGAGCGGCGGCGAAAGTGCGACGGACGGGCTTCTCCCGCTCGGTTCGATCATCCTGCCCAAGGTCCGTGCCGCGGAGGAGGTCGCGGCGGCGGACCTCGTGCTGCGGCAGGCCGAGCGCGCCGCGGGGCTCGTCGAGGGCGCGATCGGGCTGCAACCGCAGATCGAAGACGGCGCCGGCCTGCTCCGCATCGACGAGATCGCCGGCGCGTCCGCGCGGGTCGTCTCGCTCGTCTTCGGTCCCGGCGATTTCATGGCCTCGCTCGGCATGCGCTCGCTCACCGTCGGGGCACAGCCAGAGGGCTACGAGGTCGGCGATGCGTATCACTACGCGCTCATGCGGATTCTCATCACCGCCCGCGCCCACGGCATCCAGGCCATCGACGGGCCCTACGTGCGTGTCCGCGACGTCGAGGGATTCGAGCGCGCCGCCCGTCACTCCGCGGCCCTGGGCTTCGACGGCAAATGGGTCCTCCACCCGGCACAGGTCGAGAAGGGCAACGAGGTCTTCTCTCCGTTGTCCGGGGATATCGAGCGCGCCGCCGAGATCCTCGGAGCGTACGAGGAGTCGATCTCGGTGGCGGGAGGCGCCCGCGGCGCGATCATGGTCGGGGACGAAATGGTCGACGAGGCCGGGCGTAAGATGGCCCTGACCGTCCGGGGGAAGGCGCAGGCCGCAGGCGTGTGGCCGCCCGAGGCTTCGCGCTAGATTCTCTCCCCGGCGGCTTTCCCGACCCGAGCTGGGTCTCTAACTGAACCCCGACAGGCTTGCAGCCAGGCCCCGCGCAGGTCCCGCCGGGTCCACTGCCGCTTGCGCACACGGCGCGGGGCAGAGCGCACACCGATGTACGAGAAAGGGCGATCGAGTATGAGCTCACCAGGAGTTCCGCCAGGCCAATCGGGCGATGCCAGACAGCCGGGCGATGCCAGGCCGGCGCGTCGCGCGGGCTCGGGCGGCGGAAGCGCGCGCCGCGCGCCCGTGCGCACGCCGACCAAGCCCTCGGGTTGGGTCGTCGGATCCTACGGCACGTACCTCGAGGCGCAGGGCGCCGTCGATCACCTTGCGGACAATTCCTTCCCCGTCGAGAAGGTCACCATCGTGGGCGTCGACCTCATGCAGGTCGAGCGCGTGGTCGGTCGCCTCACCTGGGGGCGAGTCCTGCTCAACGGGCTCATCACGGGAGCGTGGTTCGGCCTTTTCATCGGACTCATGTTCGGAATCTTCGCCACGAGCGTGTGGGGGCCGCTTCTCTTCGGCGCGCTCGGCGGCGCGCTCTTCGGGATGATCGGCTCGGCGATCTCGTACTCGGCGACCGGCGGGCGGCGCGATTTCGCCTCGACCTCACAACTCGTGGCCAACCGCTACGACATCCTCTGCGAGCCCGATGCCGCGGAACCCGTGCGGGACGAGCTCTACCGGCTCGGTATGCGCGGCCCCGGAAACCGGTAAGGGGAGCGCGATGAGTCCTTCAGTCCTCGATGCCGTTCGTGCACGTCTCGACGAGCAGTTCTCCGCGTTCCACCGCGACGAGGCGCAGGTGACCTTCCTCGGCAACGAGCCCATGCGGCTCGTCCGTTACGCGCCTCTCGGCGGCTCGAGCTCGGGTTCGGGCTCCGCCGCAGATGACGTCGTCTGGTACTGCTCGCTCGGGTGCTCCTCGCAGCCGATGGACCCGTCGACCCTGGATCCGGACCCCTCCGGCCCGCGGGCGGAGCTCGTCCTCGGCGTACGCCGAGGGGTGGACGCCGTGGGCAAGACGCTCGCGATGCTCGCGGCGAGCCCCTCCATCGAGGGCGTGGTCCTCCGCGAGGATTTCCTCCTCGACCTCGAGAACCCGCTCTGGCCCGGTTCCGCGTTCACCGCCGTCATCCTGATCCCGAGCGGGATCGAGCCCGCGCGTGGTGAGTGGGGGGCCGACGTGGAGTTCTTCCAGGCCGTCCCCGTCACCCAGACGGAGGCCGCGTGGGTGCGGCTCAAGGGCGCCGGCGCGCTGCGCGAGGCGTGGGAAGAGGCGGGAATTGATGTGCTCGATCCCGACCGCTCGGCGGTGCAACCGGGCGACTGAAGCCGGCGCCGATAGGATCACCGCAGCGAACGACGAAGGGACGAGGGCGAGATCGTGCACGAGGACAGCCGCGACATCCGCGACGGCCGGGGCGCCCCGGACACCGAGGGCGGCCGTGGCTCGCGCAGCGGCCGGGCGCGCCGCGCACGCGCCGGTCTACGGTCTCGCCCGCGTGGCCTCGCGGCAGCGGTCGGCGGGCTCGTCGTCGGTATCGGCGCCGCGGTTCTCGGCGGCTGCGCCGTCCCCGATCCGGTGCTTCCGCAGTATCCGGATGTCGGCCCGGTCAAGGTCACGTCCTCGTCGGTGATCGGCCACGAGGTGGTCACCGACATCTACGGGCTGGCACTGCGCCGGGCAGGCGCGCTCGTCGAGTTCACCGATTCCGAGGGCTCGACGAGCGACGCCTATGACCGCGTCGCCTCGGGTGACGCGGGATTCACCACGGCCTACACCGGCCAGCTCCTCTCCGACTTGGAAGGCGCCACAGGAGAAGGCTCGCCGACGTCCGAGGAAGGCGTCCGAGACGCGATGGTCGACGCACTACCCGAGGGACTCGTCGCCGGCCCTATGGCGAAGGCCGAGGACAAGCCCGAGGTCTTCGTGACCAAACACACGCAGGACACGATGGGCCTGTCGGCTATGTCGGATCTCGCCGGCCGCTGCGGAGATCTGCGGCTCGCCTCCACCGCAGCGAACGCGGAGGACCCGGACCTGCAGCAGGCGCTCCGCGGCTACGATTGCAGCTTCTCCTCCGTCGATTCCTCCTTCACCTCGCCGTACGACATCCGCGACACGGTCCGCGGCGGCCGCGCGGGCGCCGGGATCGCGTTCAGCACCGATCCCACCCTGTTCCCGCCCGACCTCATCCCTCTCGAAGACGACCGGCAGCTCGTCCGCGCGCAGAACTTCGTGCCGATCTTCGACGAGGGTCTCCTCGGGGACGATCAAATGGCGGCGCTGCGCAAGGTCTCCGCGAAGCTCACCACCCAAGAAGTCGTGTCGCTCAACGCCTCGGTCGAGTCCGGCAGGACCCCGGCGATCGTCGCGGCCTCCGGCTGGCTCAACGGCAACGGCTTCGACAGCGCCCTCGACGCGGGTTAGCGCCGATCCCCGGCGCAGCTACAGCCAGTCGTTGCGCCGGAAGAGGAAATAAAGGAACACGCAGACCGCGAGCATGAGCCCGAGCGCCAGGTAATAACCGCTCTCCAGGTGCAGCTCGGGCATGTTGTCGAAGTTCATCCCGAAGATGCCCGCGATGAGTGTGGGGACCGCGGCGATCGCGACCCACGCGGAGATCCGGCGCATGTCCTGGTTCTGCTTGTTCCCGGCCCGGGCGATCGCCGCGCTCACAAGAGAGGTGAGTCGTTCGTCGTAGCCGACCACCTCCTCGGAGACCTGCGTGTTGTGGTCGAGGACGTCGCGGAAGTAGTGACGGATCTGCTCGTCGACGACGTCGAACTGGTCGAAGGAGAGCCGCCGCAGGGGCATCGAGAGCGGGACCACCGTGTGCTTGAGCTCGAGAACCTCCCTCTTGAGGAGGTAGATGTGTTCGATCTCGAGCGTCTCTTCTGGGTCGAACACCGCGGACTCGAGCTCCTCGACGTCGAACTCCACCTCGTGGGTGACGTCGATATAAGCGTCGACGATATGGTCCGCGACAGCGTGCGCCACCGACGAGGGGCCGAGCTCGAGCAGCTCGGGGCGCGACTCCATCGACTGCCGTAAGTCGGTGAGACCACCGAAATCGCCGTGTCGGACGGTCATGACGAAATCCTCGGCGCAGATGACGAGGATGTCGCCAGTCGCGACGATCTCCTTGGCGTCCTGCACCGAATCGTGTTCGCGGTAGTCGACCGTGCGGAGGTTGAGGACGATGAGGTCCTCGTAACGCTCGAGCTTGGGGCGCTGCCCGCCCATGACGGCGTCCTCCGCGATCAGCTCGTGGAGCCCGAAGCACCGCGCGATGTCCCGCATCTGCTCCTGGGAGGGGGCGTGGACGCCGATCCAGACGAAGCCCTTCCCCGAATCGCGGACGTAGTCCAGCGCAGTGCTGTAGTCGTCCTCGCCCTCGACACGACGGCCATCGACATAGACGCCGCAGTCCACCACGGCCTTGCGCGGGTCTACCGGCTGCGGAGGCTTGGTGTTGCCGCCCGAGGTATTGCCGTGCCGGCCGAGCCCGGGGACGAGCCGCTCGAGCCCGAGCCCCTGCGACGATGATGGAGAATTCGAAGAAGAGGATGACGAACCCGAAGGCGAAGACGACGATGACATGAGCCCCTCTTCCATACGATCGTGGCGGCCCGTGGGCCGATTCGACTCTAGTGTGTCCGCCACGGAAACGAAGCGGGGCTAAGCTGCGGCCGCCGGCGGCGGGCCCGCGCGGGTAGCCAGGAATACCCCGCCGTCATATATAGTTGATACATCAACAAAGGGATATGAGTGCGGCCGGACGACTCCGGCCGGCCGAAGCGGAGATGGAGGAGACCGAGATGTCGAAGACGGACGTAGCGGGCGGAGACCGCGCGGGTAGCGCGGGCGGGCGGAAGGGCCAGCCCGCGGTGTTCATCGGACACGGGGCGCCGTTCAACGCCATCGAGGACAACGAGTTCACGAAGGAGTGGAAGAGGATAGGCGCGGGGCTGCCGGAGAAGCCGCGCGCGGTGCTCGCGGTCTCGGCCCACTGGTATATCGCGGCGACCGCCGTCACGGGCATGGAGCGGCCGCGAACGATCCACGACTTCTACGGCTTTCCCAACGAGCTCAACGAATTCGAGTACCCGGCGCAGGGCGCGCCCGAGCTCGTCGCCGAGGTCGCCGAGCTCGCGAAACCCCGCTGGGTGGGCGAGGACCAGGATTCCTGGGGGCTCGACCACGGGACGTGGTCCGTGCTCGCGCACATGCTCCCCGACGCCGACGTGCCGGTCGCGCAGCTCTCGGTCAACGGGACCAAGGCGCCGGAGTACCACTTCGAAATGGGCACGAAGCTCGCGGGCCTCGCCGAGGACGGGGTCCTCGTCCTCGGCAGCGGCAACGTCGTACACAACCTCCGCGCCGTCGACCCTGGGAAGGGCAACACCGGGGACGCGTGGGCGCATCGCTTCGACGACGAGGTGCAGTCGCTACTCATGGACGCCCCGGAGGACGTGCTCAAGATCGTCGAGCACCCCGACTTCGCCCGGGCCGTGCCCACCCCGGACCACTTCCTGCCGATGCTCTACACCGCCGGGATGGCTGCGGCTTCGGGTCGGAAGCTCGAGGCGTTCGACAAGGGCTACGTCTGGGGTTCGCTGTCGATGACCAGCTACACCACGGCCGCCTAGCTTTCCGAAGCGACGAAAAGGGGCGTCCGGGAGGATCCAATCCTCCCGGGCGCCCCTTTCGGCCGTCGCGGCTGTGGCCGTTTTGGAAGGACTACTCGAATGCCTTGTCGACGAGCTCCTTCTGCTCGACGGCGTGGACCTTGGACAGGCCGGTCGAGGTCGCGGCCATGCGGCGACGGGACACGAGCTTCATGGGCGGCCAGCCCTCTACGAGCTCGGGGAGCTCGAGCGCGAGGAACGCCCATGCACCCTGGTTAGCCGGCTCCTCCTGGACCCAACGCACCTGCTCGATGTTCGGGTAGTGGTGCAGGGCCTCCGCGAGGCGGCGGTACGGCACCGGGTGGAGCTGCTCGAGGCGGACGATCGCGATGTCGTCGCGACCCTCCTTCTCCTGGCGCGCGGCGAGCTCGTAGTAGAGCTTGCCGGAGACGAGGAGCATCGTCTTGACCTTCTTCGGGTCCTTCTCGCCGCCGTCGAAGGTCGGGTCGTCGATCACCGAGCGGAACTTGCCGGAGGTGAAGTCCTCGACCGGCGAGACGGCCTTCTTGTTGCGCAGCATCGACTTCGGCGTCGCGACGATCAGCGGACGCTCGATGCCGAGGGCGTGCCTGCGAAGCAGGTGGAAGTAGTTCGCCGGGGTGGACGGCTGGGCGACGGTCATCGAGCCCTC
>NZ_DAINST010000004.1:0-4643 GCF_036741115.1 Dietzia sp. | reverse complement strand
CGCGCAGAGCTGGAGGAAACGCTCGATGCGGAGCGAGGAGTGGTCCGGGCCCATGCCCTCGTGGCCGTGGGGGAGGAGCAGCGTGACCGCCGACTTCTGGCCCCACTTGGCCTCGCCCGAGGAGATGTACTCATCGATGATGATCTGCGCGCCGCTGACGAAGTCGCCGAACTGCGCCTCCCACATGACGAGCGCATCGGGGTTGCCGACCGAGTAGCCGTACTCGAAGCCGAGGCCCGCGTACTCGGTGAGCGCCGAGTTCCACACCTCGAAGGAGCCGTCGGCGTCCGGGAGGTTGGCCAGCGGCGAGTAGTTCGAGGAGTCTTCCTTGTCCACGACGACAGCGTGGCGCTGCGTGAACGTGCCGCGGCGCGAGTCCTGTCCGGCGAGGCGGACGAGGCGGCCGTCCTGCACGAGCGTGCCGATGGCGAGGAGCTCGCCAAACGCCCAGTCGATGTCGCCGTTGTAGGCCATCTTCTGGCGGTGCTCGTAGACGGGCTTGACTCGCTGGTGGAGGTGGAAGTCCTCGGGCAGGGTGCCGAAGGCGTCGCCGATCTCCTGGAGCCGCTCGGCCGACACGGCCGTGACGAGGCTCGAGGGGAGCGGCTGCTCCGACTCGATGGACTGCGAGACCTGCGCCGGGTGCTTCTCGAGCTCGCGGACCTCCTTGAAGACCTGCTCGAGCTGGCCCTGGAAGTCGCGCAGTGCCGTCTCGGCCTCGGACTCGGTGATGTCACCGCGACCGACGAGGTCGGCGGTGTAGACCTCGCGGACGCCCTTCTTCCGGTCGATGATCTCGTACATCTGCGGCTGGGTCATCGACGGATCGTCCGCCTCGTTGTGGCCGCGGCGGCGGTAGCACACGAGGTCGATGACGACGTCCTTGTGGAACTCCTGACGGAAGTCCATCGCGAGCTTCGCGACGCGGACGCAGGCCTCCGGGTCGTCGCCGTTGACGTGGAAGATCGGGACGCCGAAGCCCTTGGCGATGTCCGTGGCGTACTGGCTCGAGCGCCCGGACTCGGGAGCGGTGGTGAATCCGATCTGGTTGTTGACGACGATGTGCACGGTGCCGCCCGTGGTGTATCCGTCGAGCAGCGCGAGGTTGAGCGTCTCGGGGACCACGCCCTGGCCGGCGAACGCGGCGTCACCGTGGAGCATGAGCGGCACGATCGGGTAGTCCGAACGGCGATCGTCGGGGAGCATGTCGAGCTTGGCTCGCGTGATGCCCTCTAGCACGGGGTCGACGGCCTCGAGGTGCGAGGGGTTCGCGGTGAGCGAGACGGTGATCTCGTTCTCGCCGAACATCTGGTAGTGCGTGCCGCTCGCGCCGAGGTGGTACTTGACGTCGCCCGAGCCGTGCGCCGCGCTCGGGTCCATGTTGCCCTCGAACTCGTTGAAGATCTTCGAGTATGGCTTGCCCACGATGTTCGCGAGCACGTTGAGGCGGCCGCGGTGCGGCATGCCGATGACGACCTCGTCGAGACCGAAGTCGGCGGCCTCGTCGATCACGGCGTCCATCATCGGGATCACGGACTCGGCGCCCTCGAGGGAGAAGCGCTTCTGGCCCACGTACTTGGTCTGCAGGAAGGACTCGAATGCCTCGGCCGCGTTCACCTGGCTGAGGATGTACTTCTGCTCCGCGTTGGTGGGCTTGTCGTTGACGACCTCGACCCGGTCCTGAATCCACTGCCGCTGCTCGTTCTCGATGATGTGCGTGTACTCGATGCCGATCTTGCGGCAGTACGCGGCGCGGAGGACGGAGAGGACGTCCCGTAGCTTCATCTTGTCTTTGCCGACGAAGCCGCCGACGGAGAACTTGCGATCGAGGTCCCACAGCGTGAGCTCGTGGGTGTTGACGTCGAGGTCGGGGTGTACCCGGCGACGACGGAACGGCTGCATGCCGTCGAGCGGATCGATGTCCGCCATGAGGTGGCCGCGGTTGCGGTAGGCGGCGATGAGCTCGAGGACGCGGGCGTCCTTGTCGACGCGCGGGTCCGTGATGTCGGTGCGCCAGCGGACCGGCTCGTAGGGGATGCGCAGCGCCGCGAAGATCGCGTCGTAGAACGAATCGTCGATGAGCAGGCGGTGGATCTCGCGGAGGAACTCGCCCGACTCGGCACCCTGGATGACCCGGTGGTCGTAGGTCGAGGTGAGCGTGGTGATCTTGCCGATGCCCTGCGCCGAGATCTTCTCTTCGGAGGTGCCTTGGAACTCGGCCGGGTACTCCATGGCGCCGACGCCGAGGATGGTGCCCTGGTTGGAGGTGAGGCGCGGGATCGAGTGGACGGTGCCGATGCCGCCGGGGTTGGTGAGCGAGATGGTGACGCCCGAGAAATCGTCCATGCCGAGCTTGCCCACGCGGGCGCGGCGGACGATGTCCTCGTAGGCATCGAGGAACTGCCGGAAGTCCATCTTCTCGGTGTTCTTGATCGCCGCGACGACGAGCGTGCGCGAGCCGTCCTTCTGGTGGAGGTCGATCGCGAGTCCGAGGTTGATCCCGTTGGGCGTCACGAGGTTCGGCTTGCCGTCGACCTCAGCGAAGTGGTTGTTCATCGCCGGGTGCGCCTTGACGGCCTGCACCATCGCGAACCCGATGAGGTGGGTGAAGGAGATCTTCCCGCCGTGGGTGCGCTTGAGGTGGTTGTTGATGACGATGCGGTTGTCGATCATGAGCTTCGCCGGGATCGCGCGCACCGAGGTGGCGGTGGGGATCTCCAGCGACTTGGTCATGTTCTTGACGATCGCGTTGCCCGCGCCGCGAATGACCTTGTTCTCCGTCTCGGCCGGCGGCTCGAAGTCCGGGACATCGAGCAGTGCGACGCGCTCACGACCGATGCCGCGGTCGGCGTCGCTGCGGGGGCGCTCGTTTTTCTGCGAGGGGCGGGCGTCCTTCGACTCGGAGGAGGAGACCGCGGGATTCTCGGACTTGGCCGATTCCTTCGCGCTCTGCGCTCCCTTCTCCTTCGCGGAGGGCGCGGGCTTCGAACCCTTCGCCGGGGCCGAGGCCTTCGAGCTACCCGATGCCTTGGCGCCCTTAGCGCCGTCGACCTTCGGGGCACTGGGCGCGCCGTGCTTCTCGAAATACTCGTGCCAGCCGGAGTCGACGGACTTCGGGTCGTTTCGGTAGAGCTCGTACATCTCGTCCACGAGCCACTGATTCTGTCCGAACTGCGAGTCTTGTTCGCTCACGACCGACAACTGCCTTCCTTGTGTCCTAGCTATTTCGCGCGGGATTCTCCGCACGGATAATTTTGCTGCGTTTTCGCGCGTGTTTTAGCGGCTGCATCACTGCTGCTCAGCGGGTGGAAATGCTCGACAGGCCGGGTGCGCACGAAAGGGGTGACCGCGCGCCTTTCTGGTACCGCCATCCCACTTCGTTCTACCCGCTTCACAGAAGATCGGCACATCCGGGTCCAAGGCTAGCTGCGAGGGCGGTTCTCGGGCCGCCTATGCGGCCCGCGACCCCCCTCTCCAAGGGCACCGGCGGGGATGACGGCGGAGGCCCTAATCGTCCTCCGCGGCCGTGAGTTCGGGCGTCGAGGGCCATGTGGTCGGCGCCGGTCCGAAGGCCTCGGAGGAGCGAGAGACAACGGCCTTGCCGGCCTTGACGTTGCTCCAGCCGCCGAGGGCCGCCCCGACGCCCGCAGGGAGCACCTTGGCCATCGAACCCTTGAGCCGCTTGTAGACGAAGGTCCGCACGAGGCGACGGAAGACGAAGTTGTTGACTCGGCCGAGGTCGGGCAGCTCCGTCGCCTTCTTTGCGATGGAGGCGCCCTTGCGTCCCTTGGACGCCCGCTCGACGATGGCGTTGCCCGCGCTGCCGAGCAGGATGATCGAGACGAGGACCTCGCGCTGGTCCCGGGTGCGGGTGTCCACCCCGTAGACGGTCGCCTTCGCGATGCTGTGGAAGGTGACGGCTTCGAGAAAGGCGACGGCATCGGCGCCGATCGCGCCGAAGGCGACCATCGTGCCGATGCCCGGGACCATCGCCGTCGCGCCCGCCGCCGTGCCCGCGCCACCGACCGCGCGCACGAAGTACTTGTCGAGGCGCTCGACGACCTGCGCAGGGGATTCCTCGGGCCTGGCGCTGCGGAGGTGGCGGACATACGCCTCCGCCGGAGCCTTCTGCGTCTCCACGGCCTTGTCGAGAGCCCTGCGCAGCCAGCGCTCGGCGATCTTCTCCCGGCGCGAGGCCTGCTCGAGCGGGAGCTTCCGGTAGCCCTCGGGGCTCGCGGCGTCCAGCGCGCCTGGGACGTCTCGGCCGTCTCGGGTGTCCGGAACGCCTCCCGTAGCGGCTCCCGCGCCGGAATTCTTCTTGGTCCACGCCATCGGATCATCACTCCTAGCGGATCGGTGGGGTCGTCGTCGACCCCGCTCCTACTAACCAGACACGATACGGACGCACAGGACGGAGAGGGGCACTTAGCGATTCGCGGGTGTTCGGCGTCACTCGCGAAGGGGCGCGGTGCCCTTCGGCGGTGAGGGGCGAGCCCGCGGGGAGATGCCCGCCGCCAGGAAGGCCCGCCGAGTGGAATGGCGGGGAGCGGCGTCGCGGCAGTGTTGGCACGGAAATCCAGATGGGGAAGAGCTAGTGTCGCGCGTGTGAAGTAGTTTTACGGTTGGGTTTGTGAAATCATGGG
>NZ_DAINST010000003.1:39245-74867 GCF_036741115.1 Dietzia sp. | reverse complement strand
CTCGGCGCGCGCGGCGACGGACGCGCGGGCGGCCGCCGAGACGCCGCCGCTCGGGCGCGAGCCGGGCGCGGTGGCGGTGGCCGTGTTCGCCCCGGCGGTGTGGGTGTCGGTGGTGTGGGTGCCGGGGGTGGCGGAGCCTGTAGTGGGGCGGTCTTGCGTGTCTGACGGCGCAGTTCCCGGCGCCGTGCCCGGCCCTGTCCCGGCGCTGGCGGCCCCGGGTTCGCCGGGGCGTCCGCGCGGGGAGTCGACGGGCTGAGAGACCTCGAGAGCGCCGGTCTTTGCCGTGGGCTCCGTACCGTAGGAGCGCCGCGGCGCGCTTCTGGCGCCGTTCCCGTTCCCCTTGTCGGCGCGCGCGTCGCCGTTCGCGCCGTTCGCGCCGCCGTTCGCGTCGTTCACGACGTCGTCATCGCTTCCGCCGCTGCCGGCACTATCGCTACCGCTGCCCGTTCCGCGCATCACCTGGTGCCCCCTCGGGTGGTGCTCGTGGGCACGTTGCTCGACTCGCTAGGCGCCGCAGAAGTCGGAGCCGAGGACGACGGAGCCGCCGAACTCGACGCCGTAGCCGAGGCCTGGCTCGGGTCCTCGGAGTCGACGTATTCCGGCGACGGCATCACTGCGTTGGAGCTGTACGGCGCCAGCCAGCGGTTGTACATCCGCCGCCACGTGCCGTCGTTCCGGATCCGCTCGAGCGTGGAATTGACCTGCCGGGCGAGCCCGTCGGTGCTCAGCGCAGGGGTGTCCTTGGCGATGCCCACGCCATACGGCTCGGTCTGGAAGCTCTCGCCGATGATCTGCAGGTTGGGGTCCTGCGCGACCATGCCGGCAAGGATCGCGTCGTCGGTGGTCACGGCATCGACCTGGCCCTGCTGAATTGCCACGAGGCAATCCGCCCACGTGTTGACCGTGAGCACCGTGAGGTTCTTCGCCTCCTGCGCGAGCCTTGCCGAGGACGTGGTCCCCTGCGCCACACAGACGCGCTTGTTCGTGAGGTCGGACAGGCTCGTGATGTCCGAGCCGCGGAGCGTGAGCAGCCGCTGGTTCGCGCTGAAGTACGGCGCCGAGAACCGCACCTGCTTCTTCCGATCGCACGTGATCGACATGGACTTGACCACGACGTCCACCCGGTGGTTCGCCAGCGCGTTGATCCGCTCCGCCGAGGTGAGCGAGCGGAATTCCACGCGCGAGGGATCGCCGAAGATGTCGCGGGCGATCTCGCGCGCGAGGTCGACGTCGAAGCCCTCGAGCTCGCCGGAGACCGGATCGCGGAAGCTGAACAGGTTGGACCCCTGGTCGAGCCCGACGATGAGCCGGCCGCGCTCGTAGATCTGCGGGACGAGGTCCTTCGGCTCGGCGGCGGGATCGGGCCGAAGGGTCTCGAGCGGGTTGCAGTCCTGAGTTCTCTCGGTGGGCAGGTCGCTGAGCGACTGCACGCGGGCGTCGGCGGGCAGCGGCGGGCCCGAGTCGACGCTGGGGATGGCGCCCGATGTGGTCACTTCCGTGGATGACGGCGTAGGTGTGTCCGTCGCCAGGCCCGCATCGGTGCTCGGGCCGCAGGCCGCGAGTCCGCCGGCCACGGCGATCGCCGCGATCGCCAGCGCCGCCGAGCGCCGCGATGTAGGCACCGCGCCTCGGGCGCCGCCGTGGCGGGCGTGGTCGCCGGGGGAGGGGCGGCGTTCGGCGTCATCCCACTGCCGCATGGTGCGTGCGGCGCGTTTTCCGATCTGCACGGTCTCCTCCCTCCTACAGGTACTCGCGAACGCGCGGGGCGATGCCCGCGATGGACAAGAAGATGGCGACGACGGTGAGCGTGCGGACGGCGTCCGGGGTCGTGTCGCTCGTGGCGCGCGCCTCGTCGATGACCGTGCGGAGGCGGTCGCGGGCCTTCTCGATCGCGTCGACGAGCGCGGAGTCGAGCTGGTCGAATGCGGCGCCCGACTGGCCGGGACCCTGCCCCGTGGACGCCGCCGTGGCGCCCTTGTAATCGCCTTGCTGGTAGAGCGAATCGGCCTGTCGCTGAGCTGCCTGCCAGGCATCGAGGGCGTTGACGGCGTTGGTCACGGCCCCGTCGGCGTCGAGGCCGACATCGGCGTTGGCGCCCGAATCGAGGTACGCCGACAGGGTCCGACGGATCTCGGCCATGCGGCGGGTGCGCTCGTCCGAGGCGGCGACGGGATCGGTGCGGCGGACGATGTCGAGGGTCTCCTGCGCGCGGGCCTGCTGGACCCAGATTCGGGTGCGGGTGAGCTCGCTCATCGGGGCGGCGCCCTCTGAGAGGCCGCGGGAATTGCCCGAGGCCATGAGGAAGCCGCCGAGCGCCGTCCACACGAACGCGATGATGACGAGGATAGTGGCGATCCCGAGGCCGAGGTTGAACTTCCTGCCCGTGACCCGCCGCAGCCAGAGCTGCAGGAGCACGAGGAGCAGCGTGGCGAGGGCGAGGGCGATGAGGGAGAGCCACGGCGGCGAGGACCATTCGCCGGAGAACTCCTGCACGGAGGAGGACTGGGCGTCGAAGAGATCGGCGGCCTCGGGGAGGATCTGGTCCTGCATGAGCGAGGACGCCGAGGCGAGGTAGGCGCTGCCCACGGGATTGCCTATGCGGTTATTGGCGCGGGCCGTCTCCACGAGGCCGGTGTAGACGGCGAGGTCGGCGTTGATCTCCGCGAGGGACTGGGTGTGGTTGCCATCGGAGGTCTCGAGGCTCTGCGTGGCCGCGATGATCGCCGCGGAGCTCGTGCCGATGGCGTCGTTATAGCGGTCGCGCAGCTCGGGCGATTCCACGCCGCCGGTGAGGAAGGCGGTGTTCGCCGCCGAGTCCGCGATGGACAGCGACGAGTACAGGGTCTGCGAGGCGTTGGCGACGGGCTCGATCTCGGCGAGGAGGAGGTCGCGCTGGTTCTTGCGGTCTGCCGCTGTGGCCGCCGTGTAGAGGCCGGCGACGAGCACGAGTATGACGATGACCAGCGTGAACAGGACGAGCCTGCCCGGGGTGGTGTTGGTGTTCTTGACGAAGCTCGTGCTGCGCGCGCGGAGGCCGCGGCGGCGCGAAGGGAGATCGGGAAGCGAGGGCGCGACACGGAAGCGGTCGGCGAGGTCCACCGGAGACAAGGCCCACCTCCCTGCGATCCGAGCAGCGGGCGCAGGACGCACCGGTGTGTGCGGCCCGACCGCCGTTCCCGCGAACTGACGTGTACAAGACTAGAGACTATCGTCGCTATCCGTGCGATGTTACCCAAGTGGCTCGAGTGGCAGATGGGGATACGTGAGGTTCGCCCCCGGTTGGTTCCGGAAGCCGGCTCCCCGATACGCGGGCACTCGCTAGGGTGAGAGGGGTGTGCGGCCCTCGCGCCGCCCCGCGACGAACGACGGAAGTGGTTATGGATCTGGTGGACGAAGGGGACGGCGGCGGCTGGATTCTCGGCCCCGACGGGCAGCGGCGCTGGGGGCTCTTCGGTGCCGCCGGGCTGCTGCTGCGGGCGCCGAATCCGGACGATCCCTTCGATCCGCTCGTACTCCTCCAGCACAGGGCGAAGTGGACGGCGTCCGGCGGCACGTGGGCGCTGCCCGGCGGCGCGATCGACTCCGGGGAGACCCCCGCCGACGCCGCGCGCCGCGAGACCTTCGAAGAAGCCGGGATCGACCCGGCGGCCGTGCAGGTGCGCGACGAGCGCATCACCTCCCGGATGGACGGGAGCCCGCACCCCCGGATGTTCGTCGGTCCCGGGAGTGAGGACCGCTACCCTGGCACGCTGCCCGAGGGAATGAGTCGCGAGTCCACCGTCCACTGGACGTACACGACCGTGGCGGCCGATGTCCCCCAGGCGCTCGAGACCGTCGCCAACCATGAGTCCGTGGAGCTGCGCTGGGTGCCCGAGTCCGAGGTCGCCGAATTCAACCTGATGCCGGCTTTCGCTTCCGCCTGGCCTAAGCTGCGCTCTACCGGCGTGCGCTGCGTAGTGGACGTGGCCAACGTGCTCGGTTCGAGCGGCAACGGCTGGTGGCGGGACCGCGCCGGCGCGACCACCACGCTGCTCGGAAAGCTCTCGGGCGCCGTGCCGCGCACCCTGCTCCTCGATGGCGCAGTCCTATGGATCGGCGGCACCACGGTGGTGCTCGAAGGCGCGGCGAAGGGCGCCGAGGCCCCAGAGGGCTTGCTGCGCGTGGACGCCCCGGCCGCGGGCGACGACACAATCGCCGAGACGGCGGCCGGCGCGCTCGCCGAGCACGGCCCAGGCGCGGTGCTCGCAGTGACCTCCGACCGCGGCCTCCGCGAGCGCTTCCCCGCCGGGATCTCGATCCTCGGCTCGGGCCGCTTCCTCTCCGAACTCGGACTCAAGGAACGCGGCGGGAGCGGCGGCCGGGGCGGTCGGCCCTAGCCGAGGTCGAGTGTCGGCGCGCTGCACAGGCAGAACGGGTGGCCCGCGGGATCGGTGAACACGAGGAACGACACCCCCGTGCCGTTCTTCTCCGCGTACTCCACTCCCGGCTGGACCGGGGCCCGCGTGGCGCCCGCTGCCACCGCCAGCTCGGCAGAGGCCGTGAGGTCCTCGACGTGGAAATCGATATGAGCCTGCTGCGGCACCGAACCCTCGGGCCACGTGGGGCGCCGATACCCGGGGATCGTCTGGCAGGCCAGCGAGAGGGCGCTGGCCTCGCCCTCGGGTGGGATGAGGTCCACCCACTGGGAGTTGTCCGCCTTCTCCTTGACCGACCACCCGAGGAGATCCGCGTAGAAATGGGCGAGGGCGACGGCATCGTCGCAATCGATGGCGTAGACGGCGTGCACGGAACGAATCGGTGTGCTCATGGTTCCCATGCTCACACGGGAGTCCGACATTGTCTCGTGGCCCCGCGAGCGGCCCCGCCGCTACCGCTTCTCGAGCAATTCGCGCAGCTCGCGGGCGGCGGAAGAGGGGTCGGCGGCGCCGGTCACCGCGCGGACGACAACCACCCTGCTCGCCCCCGCCGCCGTGACCTCCGCGAGGTTCCCCGCATCGATTCCACCAATCGCGAACCACGGCTTCGCAGCCGGACCGGCGCCCACCTCGGCGTCTACGACCTGTGCCGCATGCGCGACCAGCGGCAACCCGGGTGCCTCGCGGCCCGGTTTGGTCGGCGTCGGCCACGTGGGACCGGTGCAGAAGTAGTCGACCTCGGGATCGGCGGCCGCGACATCGACCTCCGCGTCCGCGTGGCACGAGCGGCCGATAATCGGTCCGGGACCAAGGATCCGCCGCGCCTCGGCGACGGGCAGGTCGTCCTGCCCAAGGTGCATCACGTCGGCGCCGGAGGCCAGTGCGATATCCGCCCTGTCGTTGACGGCGAACAGCGCCCCCGCCGCCTCGGCCTCTTCGCGCAGGACGCGAAGCGCCGTCAGCTCGTGGAGGGCCTCGAGGGGGCCGGACTCGCGCTCGCCCGCCGAGCCCTTGTCTCGGAGCTGCACGATGTCGACGCCGCCGGCGAACGCCGCCCGGACGTTTCGGCGCAGCGCGGGGAATTCGCCGCCCCAGCCCTCGGCGCGGGCCTCGGGGTCGCGGTCCCTACGCGCGTCGATACATACGTAGAGGAGGGAGTCGCGGAGGCGGTCCGTGCGCCAGCTGCGGAGTGCGTCGGCGTCCGTGGGCCGCGGCGTATTCTGTGGGGCGGCCGGCTCGCGGCCGATCGAATCCGAAGCACTCATGCGTACACCGTAGCGGGGGGAGAAGGCGTGGACGAAGGCATGGACACGGGAGCACGTGCCGGACAGCGCGCCGTAGGCGACGCAGGGGCAAGCGCCGGTGCGGATGCCGGTGTGGTCGACAGTGCAAACGCCGGCGGCGGCGGACGCAGCGTCGCCGTGATCGGCGGCTCCGTAATCGGCCTGGCCATCGCCTTCCGCGCCGCCGGCGAGGGCTACTCCGTGACCGTGTTCGACCCCGACGGCGCAGGCCCCGGCGGCGTTCCCAGCGCCGCAGCCGCGTGGGTCGCCGGCGGGATGCTCGCGCCGTTCTCCGAGGCGTGGCCGGGCGAGCCGGAGGCGCTGGAGCTCGGCACCGAGGCGTTGGCCGCGTGGCCGGCGCTGCTCGACGAGCTCGCGCCGTTCGAGGACAGGGAAGGGGGAGGCCGGGCCGAAGCAGGCGCCCCTTCGAACACTGCCGCCGACGATCCCTGGACCTTCGGCCCCGTGCGGACCTCCACCGGCTGCCTCCTCCTTGCCTGCGACGAGGGCGATTCCCGCGACGTCGGCCTCGCCCTCGACTGGGCCATGGACGTCACGGGCCGCGCCCGCGTGAGCGACGCGCCCACAGCCGACCCTGCGGAGGCCGGCGACGGCACCGACGTGGACCCCGTCCGCCGCATCACCCGCAGGGCCGCGCGCGAGCTCGTCCCCGGCCTCACCGGGGCGATCCGCTCCGCGTACTTCCTGCCGGGCGAGGGCTCCATCGACAACCGGCGGCTCCTCGGGGCGCTGCGCCGGGGCGCCATCGCCCGCGGCGTCCGCTTCGTCCCGCGTCGGATCGAGGACCTCGCCGAGCTCACCGACCCCGCCACCGAAGCCCCCTTCGAAGCCATCGTCGTCGCGGCCGGCGAGGGCTCGACCCGCCTGCTCGACCTGCCCATCCGAAACGTGAAGGGTGAGGTCCTCCGCCTCTTCGAGCGGCCCGGCTGCGAGCCCGCGCCGCGCCACGTGGTCCGCGCGCAGGTCCGCGGCCGCCCGATCTACATGGTCCCCCGCGACGGCGGGCTCGTGATCGGCGCGACGCAATACGAACACGGCGACGACAGGCAGGTCACCGTAGCGGGCATCCGTGATCTCCTGGCCGACGCCGAGACGATCTTCCCCGGCATCGGCGAGTTCGAACTCCGCGAGGCCATCGCCGGGCTGCGCCCTATGTCCGCCGACAATCTCCCGTATCTCGGACCTGTGCCGCCTCAGCTCATCCGGGGGAGGGCCCCCGAACGGAACGACTCCGCCGCCGCCCGCTCCGGTTCCCCGCAGCCGCTGATCCTCGCCGCCACCGGACACGGCAGAAACGGAGTGGCCCTGTCGAGTGTGACCTCCGCCGTCATCCTCGCCTACCTTGAAGGGGGACGAGACGCGGACGTCTCGGCTGCCGCCGCTGCGGCCAGGCCGGACCGCGTCTTCGCAGAAGGGAGCGCACATGATTAGCAACACCGCAGGCACGGACTCCGCGGGAGCGGCGACGCTTTCCGTGCAGGTCAATGGGGAGCCGCGCGCGCTGCCGACCGGTTCGAGCGTCGCGGACCTCGCCGCCGCGCTCGGCCTCCCGGACACGGGCGTGGCCATCGCGGTCGGCGACGATGTCATCCCCGCGGGCCGCTGGGCCGCCACCGCGCTGGTCGATGGCGCCGAGGTCGACGTGCTCACCGCAGTGCAGGGAGGCTAGGCATGACGACGGACGTGCCTCCCGCCCCCGCCTCCCGCGAAGCCGCCGGTCCCGGTCTGGCGGTCGCGCCGCTCGTGATCGCCGGGGAGGAGATCCCGTCACGGCTCATCATGGGCACGGGCGGCGCTTCGAACCAGGACATCCTCCGTTCCGCGTTGATCGAATCGGGAACGAGCCTGACCACCGTTTCCATCCGCAAGGTCGACCTGCGGGCCGGGTACAACGGCGCCGGGCTGCTGCCGCTGCTCGACGAACTCGGGATCCGGACCCTGCCGAACACCGCCGGCTGCCGGACCGCGCGGGAGGCCGTTAAGACCGCCAAAATGGCGCGCGAGGCGCTCGGCACGAACTGGGTCAAGCTCGAGGTCATCGCCGACGAGCGGACCCTGATGCCCGATGCGATCGAGCTGGTCGCCGCAGCCGAGGAGCTGGTTGACGAGGGTTTCGTGGTCCTGCCGTACACGACCGACGATCCCACCGCGGCGCGGCGCCTCGAGGACGTGGGCTGCGCGGCGGTGATGCCGCTCGGCGCTCCCATCGGTACCGGGCTGGGCATCTGCAATCCGCACAACCTCGAGATCATCGTGGCCAACGCGGGCGTTCCGGTGATCTGCGATGCGGGACTCGGAACCGCATCGGACGCATCGCTGGCGATGGAGCTCGGCTGCTCGGGCGTGCTGCTCGCGACGGCCGTGACCCGCGCGGAGCATCCCGCAGCGATGGCGCGGGCGATGCGCCTCGCCGTGGAGTCCGGGTACCTGGCCCGCGGTGCGGGGCGGATCCCGAAGCGCTTCTGGGCACAGGCGTCGAGCCCGCCGGTCGACGACTAGTCGCGTGTCGCTGCGCATCCAAGGTTGACAAGGATCTCCGGTGAACATTGACAGCGCTGACCCTTGAAAGGCATGTCTGTCAAGATTGTTGGGCGTATACCAATTAGTTGGTGGGCACTTCCCGCGCGGCGAACTCGATCTGCAAGTACAACTCGGCTTCCGCTTCGGCCGACCCACTTCGTCGTACAGTAGAAAAGTGAACATGATCGATGGGCAGCGAGAGTGAGCCAAATGCAGCCGAAGAATCCATTAGATCCCATTGTTGAAGATAGGAACTCAAAGCGATTCGCCCGCATTTACGACTCGATGAACGAGCGCTCCGAGCGTAAGCTCCGCGGCGTTCGCTCTGCGCTTTTCCAGCACGTCGCGGGTAATGTCGTCGAGCTTGGGCCAGGAACAGGTGCGAACCTTCGATACTATGAGGCGGCTGAGCGCGTAACTCTTGTCGAACCATATCGCGCGATGCGTAAAATCTTAGCTGATCGCGTTGAAAGCGCCCACAATTCCGACGTTTTCTCTATTGTCGACGGGCGGGCAGAATGTGTGCCGGTTGATTCTCAATCAATCGACACAGTGGTGTCCACGCTTGTGTTGTGTTCCGTCCCGGACGTGGACCGCACTCTTGCCGAAATTCGGAGAATCCTTAAGCCAACGGGTGTTCTGGTATTTCTTGAACATCATGTAGGTACCGGCCCACGAAGTACGCTCCAACATGTCCTTACGCCGTTCATGAAGAAGTACGCAGCCAACTGTCACCTAGACAGAAACACGCCCAGGGCATTGTCCAGATCTGGTTTCTCCGTACAAACCACGATCACAGTCCCAAACGGCCTATCACTTCGAGTATCACCAACCTGGCCGATGGCTGCGGGCATCGCGACCCCAAGTTGAGCTAACGATCCATCCTGGCTGGTCGCTTTTAAGCGGCGTTGTCAAGAGGCTTCGTAACGATCGGCAATACCTGGAAACTGGCTACGCGAACCGTGCTCTTCCTCCTTCGCGTTTTCAGCCAGTGGCGAGATGAAAACTTGTGGGCTTAAATACACCTGCAATTCAAAACGAGATCCGAGCGCGAAGTCTACAAATGATCGCATTTTCTAATGGTAAATCTTGCTTACATCTCTGCACCTTTGATATATGGATGTTCTCCAAATTTAAGACCACAGCCAGGGCAGCCTGACCGGGTTAGTTCCTCGTTTCTCCATCTGTCCCGTGGTAGTGCCTGGGCTACGAGGCCGTGACCCCTAGCAAACGTCAAGCTTTTTCAACGTGTACTGGCTCCTGGGGTGAGGTCGATGCGCCGCAGTAGCTGGGCGTTGAGCGCGACGACAACCGTGGAGAGCGACATAAGGATCGCGCCGACCGACATCGGCATGACGAAGCCGACTGGTGCGAACACACCGGCAGCGAGCGGGACTGATATCAGGTTGTACCCGGCAGCCCACCATAGGTTCTGCTTCATTTTGCGGTAGGCGGCACGGGAGAGTTGGATAACTGAGAGCACGCTGCGCGGGTCGGAGCTGGCGAGAATGACACCGGCAGAGGCGATGGCGACGTCGGTGCCCGCGCCGATGGCGATTCCGATGTCAGATTGCGCCAGCGCCGGGGCGTCGTTAACGCCGTCGCCAACCATGGCGACTTTCTTGCCCTCCTTCTGAAGCTGGTCGACCTTTGCGGACTTGTCTTCGGGGCGGACGCCGGCGAAGACCCGGTCGATGCCGAGTTCCCTGCCGACCTTATTCGCTACTGCTTCGGCGTCGCCGGTGATCATGACAACCTCGATGCCGAGCTCATGCAGAGCGTCAACGGCGTCTCGGGACTCTGGACGGACCTCGTCGGCAAGCTTGAGACCGCCGATCACAGTACTGTCGCGGAGGACGTGCAGGATGATCGCACCCTCGGAGCGCCAGTCATCAGCCGCGTCGACTTCGCCCTGACCGGTTTCCTCAAGAAGGCGAGGACCCCCGACTCGAATCTCCTGGCCGTCCACGGTGGCGGTGACCCCGACTGCCGGTGAGGAGGAGAATCTGTCTGCGGGCTCGATCGCCAGTCCGCGGTCCTCGGCAGCGGCGACGATAGCCCTAGCAAGAGGATGCTCGCTGTCGGCCTCCGCGGCCGCAGCCAGGGCGAGCACCTGGTCGGCGTCAAGGTCACCAGTCGGTTCAACACCGGTAACGGTGGGTTCCCCCCGGGTCAGGGTCCCGGTCTTGTCGAAGAACACGGCGTCGACCTGCCGCATGGACTCCAGCGCCAGGCGGTCTTTGACCAGAACGCCGCCTCGGGCGGCGCGCTCGGTCGCGATGGCGACGACCAGGGGGATTGCCAAGCCCAGGGCGTGCGGACAGGCGATGACGAGCACCGTGATGACACGTACGACCGCGTCGTCGGGACTTCCGACCAGCGTCCAGACGACAGCCGTGATGAAAGCCGCTCCGAGAGCGAACCAGAACAGCAAGGCGGCGGCCTTGTCGGCGATGCGCTGTGCGCGAGAAGAGGAGTCCTGGGCCTCGGCAACCAGTCGATTGATACCAGCAAGCGCGGTGTCGTCGCCGGTGGCGGTGATCTCGACGCGCAGGCCGGAGTCGGTAGCCACGGTGCCCGCAGTGACCGCGTCGCCCTCACCGCGGGTGACCGGGCGCGACTCGCCAGTGATCATCGATTCGTCCATTTCGGCACGCCCGTCGACTACGGTGCCGTCGGCGGGGACACTGCCGCCGGGACGCACAATCACTACGTCCCGGACACGCAGGTCGGCGGGATCGACCTTCACGACGTCCTCGCCCTCGATGCGCTCGGCTTCGTCGGGCAATAGCGCGGCGAGAGAATCCAGCGCCGACGTGGTCTGCGCCAAGGAACGCATCTCGATCCAATGCCCCAACAACATGATCACGATGAGCAGCGCCAGCTCCCACCAGAATTCAAGCTCGTGGTCGACGATCCCAAGGGTGGCGGCCCAGGAGGCGAAGAAAGCCACGGTGATACCGAGCGCGATGAGCAGCATCATCCCGGGCGTGCGGCTCTTCAGCTCGCCCCACCCGCCGGTGAGGAACGGCTTGCCGCCCCAGACGTACATGACGGTGCCCAGCGCGCCGGCGACCCAACCCGCCCAGCCGGGTACCGAGTAGCCCAGCAACATGGCGAACATGGGCGAGAGCGCCACAACCGGAACCGCGATGACGAGGTTGATCCAGAAAAGACGCCGGAACTGGCCCACATGGTCACCATGCCCGGCATGGTCGCCGTGGCCCATATCGTGCCCTTCATGCCTCGCCTGCGAATCGACTGCGTGGACATGGTCCGACGCCGCGGCGGCGTGGTGGCCGTTCCGAGCCTTCTCGGCTGTGTCGACATGGCGATGCTGATGTTCGTTTGGACCTGTCATCGACTTACTCCCCTCGTGTGGCCGACTCAGGAAGCCGGCTGGATCTCGCTCTCTACGACCCACTTGTGGTTCGTCATGGTCATGCCGTCGGACTCGTAGTCGACCATGTAGACGGTTTCGTCGGTAGAGGAGGCGATTGTCGCCTTCGCGCCCTTCATGCCCTCCATGTGCTCGGCCTCGAGTGTGACCTCGGTGCCGTCGGCCAGGCGCTGCTCTCCGGCGTCCTTGATTTCCTCCTGCACGACCCACTTGTGGTCTTTAACCGGAGCCCCACCTGTGGTGGGCGTGAAATTCACCGCATATGTGAAGGTGTCGAACGCGCCGGCGACCGTAGCGTTAGCGCCATCCATGCCCTCCATGTGGTCGGCGGTGAGCTTGACGTGGGTGCCGACCGGGTACTTCGGGGATGCAGCCTTCTCTATGCCCTCGGGGGCAGGACCTCCATCCATAGGGTGCTCCATCGAAGAGTGGTCCATTCCGCCTTCGGCGCTGCCACCATTGCTTCCGTGGCCCTCATGCTGACTGGTCGACGATGTCGCCTGCTCCTGGTCCTCGCCAGTGCTGCAGCCAGTGAGCACGAGCGCTCCACTGAGCACTCCCGCGAGCATGGTCGTCTTGACGTTCTTTTGCATGTCATCTCCTGACGTAGGTGAATCGGCATTCTCGACTATACCCCAATGGGGTATATGGAGCTGCCCATTCCCCGACCCCTGGAAGCTGACGACGAGGACCACTTAGAAGACTAATCCGGCCCGGCGCGGGAACATTGAGTCACGCGATCAGCTAGTATTGCCGTGCCGACACGGAGGCTTGATGGAGCTAGCGGACGCTGGCGCTTGAGATTAATTCAGCGACAGGTTCGATCCCCACCGCTTCGATTTCCATGCCGGCGAGTTGGTTCGTCCAATGCCATGGGCCGCGCCGGACGTCGAATGCCAGGCTCGCCACGCTGCGAGCTCATCGTTCGATAAGCGAATCATCCGCCGCTGCATGTTGCCTGGCATCATCCAGCAGAGAGACGTGCTCGGTTGACCTGGCACTTTACCCTTCTGCTGCAGATTTGGTTTGTCCTGCCATGAGCGCCGTTTTCATGTTGCTCAGCATGAGCCCGAATCGTCTGCATCGACCATGGACGTCTGCTTGCCCAATTTCGCTTGGGGTTCTGGATGCAGCCAAGCGAGGTGTCGAAGCCAGGTGATTTTGCAATGGTTACTTCGTGAATTGAAAGCATTGTCATTAGCAAACTTCGACAAGGCGACATAAAGTTCGTGAGCCCAGCGCACTTCGTTTGTCGACGTCCAGTCAATCGAGGCCGCATTTCCAAACCTTTGACGCGCCACGTCATAACTGCAGGATTCGCGAAAGCCCCCGCCACGCGGAGAGCATAGCGGGGGCAGGGAGGAACGCGAGCGGGGACTTACACGTCGACGTTTGCGAGTTCCCCGAGCGCGCCGACGGGGACTGTGGCCAGGGGGCCTCCCGCGTGCGGGTTCGAGTCCAACTCGGTGATGGCGGCTGTCGCGGCCGTGACCTTCGCAGCAAGCCACGCGTGCGCCTCGGGCACCTTCGCGGCCTCGGCCTTCGCGGCGGCGTACTCCGGAGCGCGCTTGGTGAGGCCACGCTCCACCGCGTCTGCGACCAGCGAGGAGGAGTTACCGCCCAGCGTCTCCAGGGTTTCCACGAGAGGCGCGAGGTCCGCGGACTCTGCCTCGGCGATCAGCCTTGCCGCGTTCGCGGGGTTATCGGCGATGGCGGCGCGGATGGTCTCGGAGCGGCGCGCGTGTCGCAGCTCCGCGAGGATGGCGGCCTGCGTGTCGGCCGGCGGGGCCAGGAGCTTGGACCGCACGGCGGCCGGGCGCCCGCCTAGATTGTCGAGGGCTGCGGCGGTGCGGGTGGTGATCTCCTCCAGGTCTCCGGCCCAGCGGGCGCGGCGGTGGTCGGCGGCGAACGCACGCCCCTTGCCCTCGGCCGTGAGGTCTCGGCTGGCCCGGTAGGCATCGGCGGTGGCGCGGCCCTCGGCGGTGATGCGGTCCAGCTCCGCGGCGGCGTCGGCGAGGCGGAACAAGCCAGTGAAACGGCGGGTGGTGGGCATGATGTTCTCCTACTTGTTGGGGTCGGCGGCCGCGATGATCGCGGCCATGAGGGAATCGAGCGCGCCCTTGCTGGACGCCTCGGCAGAATCGGGAAGGGTCGCGGCGAGGGCGAGGAGCTTGTCCACGGCGATCCCGTAGACGGTGGCGAGCGAGCGGACGGCGGCCGGGTCCAGTACCTCGGCGCCGAGCTCCAGTGCGAGGCGCCGTCCGGCTTGATCTGCGAGCCCGGCGGAGCGCTCGGCGAGATCGGCGCGGGAGGCGGTGGTGCGGGCGACAGCTACGGCGGTGGCGGCCTCGGTCGGGGTTGTGTCGAACGAGACCCCGGCGAGCTTGGCCGCCCTGCCCACGGTGCTCGGTGCGCAGTCGAGTGCCCGGGCGATGGCCGCGCGAGACTCGCCTCTACCCGCGAGATCCGCGACCCGGGGGGCAATGCGCTCGTATAGCGGTGGGTCGCCTTTTTGTGCACGCCCGGGCGACGGGTCACGGCTCGTCATGGATCCGCTCGGCGTAGTCGGTAGCGTCGGCGGCCTCGGCGTCAAGCCACGCTGACAGCTCCACGGCGAGCGGTCCGGCGGCCTCGGGGTGGTCGTGAGCCAGTTCCTCCAGGGCGGCGATAACGGAGGCGAAGGGGGACAAGGTGGGCATGGTGTTCTCCTCGGGTGGTGGTGGGGTTACGCGGCGCGGCCGGTGGCTCGTCGCCACCTCGCATCGCAGGTGTGGCATCGGCCGTGCGCGGAATGCCGGACATGCCCCGCGGGGACGGGCGGCCGGGACATGGGTCGGTCGCAGTCCGAGCACTCGGGTGCCGGGGTGGGGCGCGGCTGGGCGGTGGCGATACCGGCCACCCGGCGGGACGCGGAGTAGCACCCCGAACAGAGGCCGCGGGCCTTCGGCACCACGTGGGCGAAGGAGCGGCCACAGGCGGTGCAGGCGTCCGGCTCTCCCCCGGCGACGGCGCGAAGAGCCCGCAGGGTGGCCACATCGCCCCGACAAACCACACCGGCCTGGATGACGCCATTTGCGAGCGCGGCGATGGTGGCGTCCAGGGTGGTTCCGGCGGTGAGCGCCGCGGTGGCGCACGGCTGGCGGTAAGGGCACTCCTTGCAGGAGAAGAGAGCACGCCGGGCGGACTCGGTCCGGTGCCAGCCCTCCCGCTCCCCCGGTTGGAGGAAGTCGTCGGGGTGGTCGGCGCACGGAACATCGTGGGGCGGGATCCAGGTCATGCGGCGGCCCCGGGCCAGACGGCGGCCTTGCCTTCGCGGCTCCATTCCTCCGTCGCGAGTGCGAGGGCGAGGGCGGCGCGTGCCTCGGGGGCAGTGAGCTTCCATGCCGCGGCGGCGGAGGCCTGGGGGCCGTGGGAGCGGCGGATCAGGCGGAGCCGGGCAACGCTCCTGCGAGCACGGACGTTGAACAGGTCGACATTGCGGAGGACGCGGGTCACGGGTGGATTCCTTCCGGGCAGGTGGCGGCAGCCAGGTAGCGGCTGCGGGAGTCGAGGACTGCGGAGCCATCGGCCACGAGGGCATCGAGGGCGGCCGGGACGTGGGGGCGGTGCTCGGCGGGGACGCCACCGGCGACGGTGCGGGCGTCGAGGGCGTGTTCGGGGTGGAGGGCTCCGAGGACTGCGGAGCGGGCCGACTCCAGTGGGGACGACAGTGGGGCTCGTGCGCGTAGGGGTGGCCCGACAGGCCCAACTGGCCCGACAGGCTCCACTGGCTCTAAGGTGGGAACATTTTGTTTTCCCAGGTAGGAACCAGTCAGGCCATTGGGGCCACCTATATTTGCATTAGGGACTGTCGGGCCAGTCGGGACAGTGGGGACACTCCCGGGGAGATCCCACACCGTGCGGCGAGGGAACCCCTCGGACCGCGACACGACGCCCAGGGCCTTGGCCGCCCGCTTTAGCGTCCGCTCGGCATGACCCACCTTCCGGGCATCCGCCTTCACCGTCGCCGAGAGCGTGCCCGGGTTGAGGCGCAGGTAGTCGTCCAACCATTCCTCGGCCGCGGTGCGCTCCGTGGCGTCCGCTTCATCATCCACAGCCTCGAGTAGGTCACGGGCAGAGCGGGAAGACTCCCCATGCCAGTCGATCCGCCCCACGGTCGTTGTGCCGCCCGAGGACAGCGGAATCTCAGCGGAGACCACGGAGCACTCCCGGCAAAGCTCGCGGTCTGCCAAGTTGCCCTTGGTGTTGCTCACGACGAGCGCGCCGGTCTCCTCGTCCTTCGCCACAGACAGGACAGACCGGGCGACCTGAGACCATGCGATGGACCCAAGGATCAGGGCGCCCGAGTCGTTGCTTGTCCGCTTGCCGAAGTGCACGAGCGCGAGGAACGCCACGTCGAGTTCGTCGGCGATGGCAGCCGCGGGCTCCAGGAACCGGCGCACGTCGTCGTCGCGGTGGTCGTTGAGCACCGACGACATGGCCGACTTGGCGGCGTCCAGCACGACTAGCCCAATGCCCTCGGCGCGGATCAGGTCCGCGAGCATGTCGTAGTCGTCTGGCAGGCGCAGCGTGCCGCCCAGCTCCCCGAGTGACACATCGAGGAAGCCCACCATGTCGAGGTCCGCACCGGCGGCCACCAGGCGCGGCTTTACCGTCATGGATCGAGAATCCTCGGTGACTAGGCACAGCGTGCGCAGGGCGTAGCCGTTATCGAGTTCCCCACGGGTAGCGCGAGCCACAATGTCGACGGCGAGAGTGGACTTGCCGTGCCCCTCACGGCCCGCCAGGAGCGTGATAGAGCGGCGCGGTATCCACGCCTCCATCAGCCATTCGATGCGCTCCGTGCGGACGCTGGACGCGGGTACGTAGGTGAGGCGTCGGCGGGGCGGCCCGTCCTCGGAGTGCAGCGGCACAACCGGGGCGGGCGGCTCCTCGTCGGCAGCCTGGGACGCCCACACCCCGGGCGCGATCTGGTAGTCAGATTGGGTCACGCGGCTCCCTCCTCGGGTAGGAGCTTGGCGAGGTCTTCGAGCAGGCGGCGGTCCTCGGCGCTGTCCGCTCTGGTCCACCTCTCCCGCAAAACTTCACGAGCGACGTGGGCCGCATGGCCGGTGGCGGCGAGGTGAAAGATCCCGGCAAGGGCACCGTCCTCGGAGACTGGGATCTCCTTGTTGAGGAGCGGGTCTCCTCCGGGGCTCCGGCGCCGGTAGTCAGTGCGGCGGAGCCAGCCTTCGCGGTGATCGTGCGCACGGTCGTGCGCGTCGCTGGACACCTCAGCTCCATGCGTTCGTCGGGACGCCCAACGCCTCAACGTCGGCGCGCTTCACCCGCAGGGCACGGGGGCCGAACCTGTAGCCCACGAGGGTGCCGTCTGCGATTCGTCGCCGGATGGTGGCCGCGGAGACACCGATCACCCCGGCGGCCTCCAGGAGGGTGATGAACTTGCGGTCCGCGTCGCGTGCGGCATTCGGGGGCATGTGCTTCTCCCTTGTCGGGCGCTCCCTGTTGAGCGCAGGGAAAAGGTAGGACGGGCCACGTAGAGGCTGGAGAGCGCTTTTCTTGGCAGAACGCCACAGTGACGCGCACTCACTCCGCCGGCCATGCGCCCAGCGGTCACCTGGGAATGCCTCGGGGCGCCACGGTTACCCCGCAGCGCCCCGGCGCGATATTCGATTGACAGACGGAAAGGTGACGAAAGTCACTAGTGGTTAGGCGGTTGAAATACGGCCCATCAGGTCCGCCGGGCGCTCGGCACGGACTTTCATGTAAACCCCGACGATGGTCGAAACGTCCTCTTGCCCCAAGATGGCGCCGATCTCCTTTGGGGTCGCGCCCGCCTCGGCCAGCCGTGTGATCAAGTAGTTCCTGCCGTAGTGGCTAGTGAGATCCGGCCGCACCCCGGCAGCCTCCCGCGCCCGCCCGAACACAGACCTCCACGAGGTGTCCATCACGGCCGCGCCCGTCCTGGTCGCGGTGACCAAGGCGCCCGGCGCCTGATCGTCCATGTCCTCCAGGTGGGCACGCAGCACGGGCAGCCACTCCGCGAGGACTGGCACGTCCCTACGCCCGGCCGCGGACTTAGGCGGCTGGCGCACCATACGGTAATGCCCATCCGTGCCCTTCACCCGCTGGAAGTTCGCGCGAACCTGGACAGTGGCGCGCACCCCGTCGCCACTGCCCGTGATGATGATGTTCTCCCGGCGCAGCGCAAGCATCTCCCCCACCCGGAGCCCGTGGAACAGAACGAGTGCCCCGGCGAGCCGATACCGCTCCGGCAGCTTGCCAATGATGGCGTGCAGCTCCTCGGCGGTCAGCAAGGTCTTAGGCTTGGGCTTGGGCTTGGCCTTCGCCGCGCGGACGGCGACGGGGTTGGCGGGAATTAGTTCGCGCTCCACAGCAGCGGCGCACGCGGCGCGCAGTAGGACATGCGCATTGCGGTTGGCCGTTCGCGTTTCGGGCCACTGCATGCACACAGCGTCCCACCACGCGTGCGCGTCGCGCGCCGAAAGCTTCACGAGTGGAATGACTGCCAGCTTCCCGGCCGCACCCTCCACGTTGAGAATCCGGCCGTTCGCCGTGTTGGTGTATCCCTGCATCGTGGACGCGCGCAGCGAGGGCGCCCGCAACTCCAAGTAGCGGGTGATCCATTGCCCCACGGTGATTTTCTCGGCCTCGGCCTCGGTGGAGCGGGCCGCGGGCGGGCTCCACGCCTCCAAGTCGATCAGGCGCCGCTCGGCAGATAGCCAACCTTCGGCGTCCATCCGGGTGGCGAAGGTGCGCGGCGCTTTGTGCCGGGCGGCATCCGGGCCGGTGTAGCGGGCGCGGAACCTGCCGGACGGTAGGGCCGCGATTTCGCCGAACGACCGCTTAGCCGCCTTCTTAGGCGCCTTGGCATTGGTGCGGGTAGGGGGTTGCCCCATCTCTCCGAGTCCCTCCAGGTAGACCCCACGGCTTGGCGTGGGGAGTTCACGACGTAGGCCCTGGGCGGCGTGGGGAATGTGTGGGTAATCCCTGCACTCCCGTGCGCCGTTGTGCCTACTTGGCGAACTGACGTGGTGTGTCTCCTACCTGCAAAGAAAAAGAAAAACCCCTGGTAGCAATCTACCAGGGGCATTCTGTATGGCGGTGGCGAAGGGATTTGAACCCTTGGTTGGGGGTTACCCAACACTCGCTTTCGAGGCGAGCTCCTTAGGCCGCTCGGACACGCCACCGCCGAAAAGGCTACCTGCGGAACCGTCTGGCGGCCAAATCAGCGGCCAAACCGGCGCCCAACCCTGCTCCGAATCCCCGCCCAATTACCGCTTGTCCTCGAAAAACGCGGTCATCAGCTCGCCGGCTTTGTCGGCGAGTACCCCGCCGCGCACGGCAGGTCTCCACAAAAGCCGGCGGTCCCGGACCACGTCGAACAGCGAACCGCACGCCCCGGTCCGCGGCTCCCACGCACCGAAGACGATCGCCCCCACCCGCGCGGCGATGGCCGCACCGGCGCACATCGTGCACGGCTCGAGGCTCACCACCAGCGTGCACTCGGTGAGCCGCCAGCCATCTCCAAGCGCCTCGGTGGCGGCGCGGAGCGCGAGCACCTCGGCGTGCGCGAGCGGATCGCCGTCGGCCTCGCGCCGGTTCGTGGCCGCCGCGATCTCCCGCCCTTCGGGGCCGAAGACCACGGCGGCGACTGGAACATCGCCGTCAGGCGTCTCGGCGGCGAGCGCGAGGCAGCGCCGCATCCGCTCGGCGTCGCGGCGCGCGAAATCGGGCTCGGGCAGGAAACTGGAGGACATCGACCGGGACCGCCTTCCGGAAGAGCGGCCGGCGCCTAGCGCTCGTCGAGGAGCTGCTCGAAGCGCTCCGCGAAGCCCATGCGCTCGGCGATCGACTCGAGGTGCTCGTCGGCGTAGAGGTCGGTCTCCGAGACGATGATCTCCAGCACCCCCGGCGGCAGCCCGAGGTCCTCGAGGATCGCCCAGTCGCCGTCGCCCCACGGGTCGGTGTCCTCGAGCTCCTCGTCGTCGAGGTCCGGCGGCTCGATGTTGAGCTCCTCGAGAACGTCGGCCGCCAGGTCGTAGTCCAGCGCCGCCGTCACATCCGAGAGGAGGAGGCGGAGGCCGGAGGGGCCGGGCCGGAGGATCACGAAGAATTCGTCGTCGACGTCGAGCAGCGCGAACGCTGCGCCGCCGGAGCGGAGGTCGCGGATCTCGCGGGCGGCGTCGCCGAGGCTGCCCAGCGCGTCGTCGGAGAGGCGGCCGAGTTGCCAGCCGTTGTCGTCGCGGACGACCCACACGCCGATGCCGTCGAGATCGTCGTCGTCCACATCGTCTGTGGCGGGGCGCGCGTTGTTCATGGCAGCAACCGTAGTCGGCTGTGAGAACCTTGTCAGGTGGACTCCTCCGGCACCGAGAACCAGCAGCTAAACGGCCCCGAGGGGCTTTCGCGCAGGCGGGCGGCCGCCGCCGCGGCGGGACCTGTGTGCATCCTCGGGCTCGGGCTCATCGGCGGCTCGCTGCTGCGGGCGCTCGACGGTCTGCGCACGGGCGGCGACGTCGACACAGTCGGCCCGAGCGCCCCCCTTCCCGCCGCCTACGGCTGGAACCGCTCCCCCGCAACGGTCGAGGCCGCCCGCGCCGCCGGCCACGACGTCTCCGCCGACCTCGACGCCGTCCTCGCCAGGGCGCGCGCGGACGACGCCCTCGTCGTCGTCGGCGTACCCATGCCCGCCGTCGACACCGTCCTCGCGCGCATCGCCGAGGCCCACCCCGGCGCGCTGCTCACCGACGTCGTCAGCGTCAAGGGGCCCGTACTCGAATCGGTGCGCGCCGCGGGCCTCGTCCGCCGCTACGTCGGCTCGCACCCCATGGCCGGGACGAGCTCGACGGGCTGGGCCGCGACCGACCCCTCACTGTTCGAAGGGTCCACATGGGTGATCACCTCTGACGGCGGAGGTGCCCCTTCCGATTGGCGGCGCGTGGCCGCACTCGGTTCTTCGACGGGGTCGCGCCTCGTGGCGCTGCCCTCGGACGAGCACGACGCCGCGGTCGCGCGGGTCTCGCATCTGCCGCATGTGTTCGCCGAATCGCTGGCCGCATCGGGGGCTGCCGGCGGCCGCGCCGCGCTGGCGCTGGGGGCGGGCTCGTTCCGCGACGGAACGCGCGTGGCCGGGACTCCCGCGGACCTCGTGCGCGCGATCTGCGAGCCGAACGCGGCTGCGCTCGAGTCGGTGCTCGCGGAGGCGATCGAGGATCTCCAGGGGGCGCTTGCGGCGCTGCGCTCGGGCGACACGCTCGGCGATCTCGTCGAGCGGGGTGCGGCAGGGCGCGCGGAGTTCGAGGAGGCGCACTCCGACTCCGGCGGCAGCGCCGCCGTGCCGATCGTCCCTGGCACAGACGACTGGCTCGAGGCCGCAATTGCCGCGGGCCGCAAGGGCCGCGGCGTCGAGGTCGAGTTCTAGCCGAGCACGGCTTTCCCGCTGCGCTGCTACCTGCGGCTCAGCAGCGAGGGCACGTCGACAACGAAGCCATCGGCGTCGACGTGTGCCGAGGTCGCGGCCACGCCGGTGACCCCGTAGACCATCGTGTCGTCGCTGCGGAACGACATCGACGTCTCTGACACCTCAAGCGTGTAGGGATCGACGGACACCGCGGGCTCGTCGACCTCGTCCTGATTGCTTTGCAGGTCGTTGGCGCGCACGGCCAGCGAGAAGAGGAGCATCGAGGCATCGATGAGCACGGAGCGCGCGCCCGCCGAACCGAGACGTTCGCCGGCTCCTGCGGGGCCATCGGCGATCCAGGCACCTTGGCCGTCATGCTTGAGCTCGAGCGTCCGCTCCCCCGCGGCGGTGACCGACTCGAGGACCACGCGGTCGATCCGGTAGCCGTCGGCGAGCTCGACGACGTAGGCGAGGGTGAGCGCCGGGCGATCGTCCGTCGGGGCTTCGACGAGACTCCCGCGGACCCGCAGCCCCTCGCCTGACTCGGCGACCCGCGCTTGCTCGATCCGGGAGCCGTCGGCGTAAGCCCACGTGTAGATGCGTGCCTCGCCGTTCTCGGGAGAACGGCTCTCGGTGGACCGGGGGGAATCAGCAGGGGTAGTCACACCCGCCACGATATGCGTTGTTCCGGCACCGCGGAACCCGATCGGGCGTGGGGAGTCAGACCCCCTCTCGTTCCCCGTCATTCATCCGAGTGTTCACCGTGATGTAACCCGCAACCGGGCTTCGGTTCCCTAGCCTGGCGTTATGGCATTGGAACCCGTGTCTCTGGCCGATTCTCCTCGTTCGATGCTCGACTTCCTCGCGGTCGCCGCCGCCGTGCGCGCCGCAGTGGGGCTCCCCGATCCCGAAACGCGCCCCGCCGGGACGGCGGCCCCCGCGACGGCGCAAGACCCGGGCGCGGGGATGGGCACAGGGGCCGACTCCGAAGAACACGGCGGGGGCACCGCGCTCTCCCACCCCGGCTGGAGCGACGAGAACGGCAGCTGGATCTCGCTCGTCCTGCCGGGTGAGGGCCGAGCGTTGATCGCCGGCTGGCATGCCGAGGAGTCCGAGACCGAGGCGAGCGGAACGAGCCTCGATGGTGGCACGGACCTCATCGATGTGGCGCCCGGCTGGTGGCGCCGCGGCATCGATCACGCGCGCGCCCGCGGGGATGTCCTCGGTTTCCTCTACGGCTGGGACGGCAGCTCGTGGTGGCGCGCGCCGTACGACACGGCCGATGGCTTCGATCCCGATTTCTTCCCGGTCTCCCGCGAGACGGTCGCGGAGCTTGTCAACGAACTCGCCGCCGATACCCTCCTCGACGATCCGAGCTCCGAGGCGCTCGACGCGCTGCTCGCCGCCGGCGTGCGCCTCGACGGCGATACCCTCTCCGCCGCACTGCGCACGGAGGACGGCTGGCCGGAGGTCGACACGGATGCCGGTGTCCGCACTGCCCGCGCCTTCGCGGAGCACGCCGCGCGCCTCTCCCCGGCCGCGCAGAACGCGTAGCGGCTCTAAGCGCCTCCCCGAAATGCACAAAAGGCCCTGCTCTCGCAGGGCCTTTCTGTTGTGCGCCCGAAGGGATTCGAACCCCTAACCTTCTGATCCGTAGTCAGATGCTCTATCCGTTGAGCTACGGGCGCGTCCGCTGCCTCGCGGCAACATCGAAAGACACTACACGGCGATTCGGCCGAGGCGCAAAACGGAAGAATCCCCGGCGCTCGCACGAGGCGAGACCCGGGGATTCAGCGCGGAGGCGAGAGGATTTGAACCTCCGGTCCCCGAAAGAGGACAACTCATTAGCAGTGAGTCCCATTCGGCCGCTCTGGCACGCCTCCACGTGGCGCGAGCGCCACGGAGATAGACGGTACACAAACGCGAAAACTTCGGCAAAAGCGCCGAGTGCCACGGCGCTCGGCTCCGCCTCCTCCCACCTTCTCCTCCCCGTTCCCGGAGGTGGCGATACCGTGAAACCATGCCGCAGATCCGCACCGACCTCGATTCGATCCCCGCCTACGTGCCCGGCCGCTCGGCCCCCGGATCGATCAAACTCGCGTCGAACGAGGCCTCAGAGGGCCCGCTCCCCTCAGTGCGCAAGGCCATCGCGGAGGCGGCGCTCGACGGCCACCGCTACCCCGACATCTCCTCCTTCGAGCTGCGCGAGGCGATCGCGGCGATCTTCGGCACGGACCCCGCCCACATCGCGGTGGGCTGCGGCTCCTCGGCGCTGTGCCAACAGATCATCCAGGCCACGTGCACGCAGGGCGACGAGGTCATGTTCCCGTGGCGCAGCTTCGAGGCCTACCCGATCCTCACGCGGGTCGCGCTCGCGAACCCAGTGGCAGTGCCGCTCGCCGAGGATCACTCGGTGGACACGGATGCGCTCCTCGCGGCGATTACCGAGCGCACGCGGCTGATCTTCCTGTGCACGCCGAACAACCCGACGGGCCCGGCGCTCACGCAGTCCGCCGTCATCGACTTCCTCGACCGCGTACCGGAACGGGTGACCGTCGCGCTCGACGAGGCGTACTACGAATATTCCCGCGGCGAGGACAGGGTCGAGGGCTTCGGGCTCGCGCTCGAGCGGCCGAACGTCGTGGCGCTGCGCACGATGTCCAAGGCCTACGGCATGGCGGGCCTGCGCATCGGGTACATGGCGGGGCCGGCCGCGCTGGTCGAGGCTGTCAACAAGATGGCGGTGCCGTTCTCGGTGTCAGCCGTGGCGCAGGCCGGGGCGCTCGAGAGCCTCTCGGCGCGCGATGAGCTCCTCGCGCGCACCGACGCTGTCGTCGCCGAGCGCGAGCGCTGCCGCGACGCGCTCAGTGGGATGGGCTTTTCCGTGCCCGTCTCGCAGGCCAATTTCCTCTGGCTCCCGCTTGGTGACGACGCACTCCGCTTCAACGACTGGTGCACGGCGCGGGGTCTCCTCGTCCGGGCATTCGCCGGGGACGGCGTCCGTGTCACCATCGGCACCCCCGAGGAGATGGCGCAGTTCCTCTCCGCGGCGCGGGAGTGGGCCGATTCCGAAGAACTCGTTGCCGGCGAGGATTAGGCTCCACCGGCCGGCCGCCCTTGGGCCCCACCGGCCACAATGGCGTTATTTCGTCACTCACTTGTGACCGAACGACCGCCATAACGGTGATACGAATAGAAGATGCCGAGCGTCGGCTCGGAAATCATTTCGCGGCGCACAGCCCTCCGCGGCGTCTAGAGGATGTCCTGGGCCCCGAGGCCGGGCGTTCGCCGCGCAGGGACAATCGGCGAGAAACCGGCAGGCCGGAACGAAGGGGGACGGACGTGCGTCGACGCTTGCGCTCGGGCTTCGCCACGGCGGTCGCCACGTGCGTATGCGCAGCCGGCCTCCCCCTCGGAGCGGCGGGCGCGGCCGGCGCGGAGGCTCTACAGACGCAGAAGTCAGGCTCCAGCGGGAAAACCGAGACCGTACGGATTCTCGGAATCGACGGCGTCGCGGGCGCACTGGAGCATCCCGCCGGCTACCAGGGCACAATCCTCGACGGCCCCGGCAACGCCGTTCCCGCGGGCGGCGCCGCCTACCTCTCCGCCTCAATCGACCATCTCCGCGCCGGCAGCGAGCACTCGGTGCTGCTCAGCACAGGCGACAACCTCGGCGGCACCACCCCGGACTCGGCGCTACTCGACGACAGGCCGATGCTTGAATCGCTGCGCCACATGGGCCTCGCCGCGTCCGCGATCGGCGAGTCCGATCTCGTGGCCCCTGCGGCAACGACGATGTCCGAGCACGGTTTCCCCTACGTCGCGAGCAACCTCGCCCCGGGACAGGACGCCCCTGTCACCCCGTTCCCGTTCGTCGTCCTCGACGTCGGTTCGACGAAGGTCGGTGTGGTCTCGGCCACCGACGATGCCGACAATCCGATTCCGCAGCGGCCGCTCGTCGGTCCGCCTTCCACGGCATCGACGCCCTGGACGCCCACGAAGAAGCCGCTCGAGCCCTCGTTCCGGGCGGCGACCGATACACTCCACTCCCTCGGCGTCGATACGGTCGTGGGGCTATTGCACATGGATTCGATCCATCGGCAAAACGATCCCAACGCATGCCCCGAGCAGTTCTCCTCGGTCCCTGAGCTGCGGGACGTCTCCTCCTCGGTCGACGCCCTGCTCGTCGGCGGTTCGGGAGGCCCGGCCACGTGCGATATGAGCGACCCGGATAATGTCCGCAGGCCCGTGCTCGCGCCCGCGAGCCATGGTCGCTCCGTCGCCGTCATCGACCTGGAGATCGACCCCGAGACCGGCCGCACTCTCCGCGACCGGAGCTCGACCTACAACCAGCGGGTCAACCACGATCTCACGCCCGACCCCGCGATCGAGAAGATCATCGCCGACGCGAAGGTCGAGGCCGAGGCGGTCGACGAGGAGCCGTACGGCACCACGAAGCGATCGATCTCCCATGCGATCGAGCCCGGCGGCGAATCCCCGCTCGCCAACCTCGTCGCCGATGCCGAGTGGGAGACGACGTCCGGGCTCGGCGCTGACCTCGCGATCTACAACCCGGACTCGCTCACGACCGACCTGCCCGCGGGCGAGCAGAACTACCGGAGTCTCCGTGAGGTGATCCCCTACGGCGACCGGATCAACCTCGCCGACGTCTCCGGGGAGCGCCTGCTCGACGCATTCGGCGCATACATCGACGACGTCGGAACCAAGGGCATCGCCGTCTCGAAGAACGTCTCGCTGAGCATCGACTCCTCCCGTCCCACGGGGCGCAAGCTCGTCTCGGCGTCGATCGACGGCCGCCCGATCGAACCGGGCCGGACCTACACGGTCGCCGCCGGCGAGTTCCTCTTGTCCTCGGAATGGGGCGACGCGCCGCTCACCACGCTCCACGAGGAGCCACGCTGGTCTGGCCTCTACGACGTGCAGACGCTCGCCGACTACTTCCGCGAGCACCACGAGGTCGACCCTCCGGCCACCGGGCAGCGCCTCCGCGAGGTCCCGAAGGGATAGGCGGGGGAAGCGCCGGAGACGACACCGGGGCCGGGGCATCTCTCGCCCCGACCCCGGCCCGAAATTCGAAGAGCCGAAGTCTGAAGGCCTCGGCTACTCCGGACTTCGCCTCGCTACTTCGTCCACACACTCCGCGGCAGCATCGCGAAGATCGCGGGCATGAGCACCGTGCGCACGAGCAGGGTGTCGAGCAGGACACCGATGCACACGACCACGCCGATCTGCAGGAGCGTGACGAGCGGGAGCACACCGAGCGCCGCGAACACCGCGGCGAGGACGACACCCGCGCTGGTGATCACTCCGCCGGTCGCCGACAGTCCGCGGCTCACGGCACGGAGGGCGCCGTCGTGGCCGGAAGCGCGCTCGGCGTTCTCGCCCGCCGCGACCTCGAGCCGGATCCGGTGCGCGAGGAACAGCGAATAGTCGACGCCGAGCGCCACGAGGAACAGCAGTGCGAGCAGCGGGACGTTGGTGTCGATCGCCGGGAAGCCGAAGACCTCGCGGCCGAGGAGCGTGCCGAGCCCGAGGGCCGCAGCCGAGCCGAGCACGTCGACGAGGACGATGATCGCCGCGAGGATCGCCGAGCGCAGGAGGAAGCCCACGACGATGCCGACGACGGCGAGGATGATCGGCAGAGCGACCTTGAGATCGCGGATCGCCGAGTCCTTCGCGTCGAGCGCCTCGGCATCCTGCCCGCCGACGACGGCGCCGGGATCTGCCGCGTGGGCGGCGTCGCGGACGCCCTGGACCTGCTCGAAGGCCTCGGGCGAGGACGGCGCGGCGTTCCCGGTCACCGATATCGACACCCGCCCGTCCGCACCGGGGGTCCCCTCGCTCACCCGGGTCACGCCCGGGACGGCGGACACCGCGTCCGAGACTGCGGAGGCGGAGGACGAATCGGCGACGATCGTCAGAGGCGTCGCCATGCCCGCCGGGTAGTGATCGGCGACCACCTCGAGGCCGGCGGCGGACTCGGTATCGCCGCGGAACTGCTCGGTCTGGCTCAGACCGAAGCCCGAGCCGAGGATTCCCATCGAGGCGATCGCGAGGACGACGACCCCGCCCGCGACCACCTGAGCAGGACGCCTGGTGACGGCGGACGCCACCTTCGCCCAGACGCCGTCGTGCCGCTCGAGCCGCCGCGCGGACTCGACGTGCTTCTGGGGGTTGCGGGGCCAGAACACCTTCGGCCCGCTCACCGCGAGCACGGCCGGCAGGAGCGGCAGCACCACGGCGAGAGTGAGCAAGAGCCCGATCGCCGCGGCGATCCCGATGCCGCGCGTCGCGGGGACGACGGTGGCGAGCAGCGAGAGCAGGGCGAGGACGACCGTGATGTTCGAGGCGGCGATCGCCGGGGCGGTCGCGCGGAACGCGCGGCCGAGGGGCTCGAGGTGCCAGTACTTCGACATCTCGACCTCGTGGGAATCTGCGCCCGCCCGGGCGACGGCCTCGCGGCCGAGCTCCTCGCGATAGCGGCTGATCATGAGCAACGCGTAATTCGTGCCCGCGCCGAAGACGAGGACGGAGATGATCCCGGCGTCGAAGCCGAAGCCGAACTCGATGCCCGCGAAGCCGGTGACGGTCGCCGCGACCCTGTCGGCCAGCGCGACGACGAGGAGCGGGATGAGCATGAGCAGCGGCGAGCGGTACGTGATGAGCAGCAAGATCGCGACGATCGCGATGGTGACGCCGAGGAGGAGGAAGTTCGCCCCGGCGAAGGCGCCGGCGATGTCCACGCCGAACGCCGAGCCGCCGGTGGTCTGCACCTGCAGATCGCCGGGCAGCGAGTCCGCGGCCGCGGCGCGGGCGTCGTCGACGACGGCCTTCGCCGCGTCGCTGTCCTCCACAGTCGAGCTGGGCACGGGGAAGGTGAGCACGGTCGCCTTCCCGTCCTCCGACGGCAGCGGGGGGATCGGCGGCGTCTGGATGCCGTGGGCGGAGAGGGAATCGGCTACTCGGGTGCCCGCGGCGTCGATGGCGGCAGAGTCGTCCGGCGTCAGAGCCGCAGCGTCGGCGCGCGAGGCGACGACGAGCAGCGGGGCCGAATCGCCACCGGGGAGTCCGGCGGCGCGCGCCGAGGCGACGGCCGATTCGGCGGAGTCCGGGATGGCGGCGCCGTGGCCGACTTCGCCCTCGGCGCGGAGGCCGCCCATGAGGGCGACGGCGGCGAGGATCACGCCGATGATCACCGTCCACGCGATCCGCGTGCCGTTGTGCTTGGCCCCGCCCTCTGGGGCGTGTTGTGCGCCGGACGAGCCGCCGGCGGAATCGTTTCTGTGATCGCCGCCCGCACCACCGGGCCGCGTGGGGTGGTCGAGGATGTCGTGGGACATGGTTCCTCCGCCTTTTCCTTCTCGCGTTCTCGCTGTTCTCCGACTGCGGACGCATCGGTCCGCAGGATCTGGAAACAACGCTATGAGCTGGGAAGACACCTCGGATCAGCCGAAAGTATGAGCACGCCTCACCCCTTCGACCTCAACCCTCGTCCCGTTCTTCGCCCGCTCCCCGCCTGGCGGTTCGGGGCTACCGTGGCCTGTGGACACTGCCGATACCGCGGACTCAGCAGAGGCCGACGACCTTCGGCGCCGCCTTTCGCCCCTGGACGGAACGGAGTCGATCGACATGAGCACCGAAACCATCAACGAGCTGGAGATCTTCCCGCTCGACGGCATAGAGCGCGCACTGTGCGTGGTCGCCCACCCCGACGACGTCGAGTACGGCACCTCTGCGGCGATGGCCGCGTGGATCGCGGCCGGCGTCGAAGTCCACTACCTCCTGCTCACCTCCGGCGAGGCCGGGATGCAACGCCCGCCCGCCGAGGTCGGCCCGCTGCGCGCCCGCGAGCAGCAGGCGGCCTGCGATGCCGTCGGCGTCGCGCGGCTCGACATCCTCGATTTCCCCGATGGGATGCTCGAGTACGGACTTCCGCTGCGCCGGGCTGTAGCGCGGGCCATCCGGGAGTTCCGGCCGAACGCCGTCATCACCATGACCTGGGACGAGGCCCCGTCGTGGGGACTCAACCACGCCGACCACCGCGCCGCCGGCCTGGCCACCGCGGATGCGATCCGCGACGCGGACAACACGTGGGTCTTCCCCGAGCTCGCCGAGGAGGGGCTCGAGAAGTGGCACTCGGATTGGCTGCTCGTGGCGGGCTCCGAGGAGCCGAGCCACGCGGTCGACGTTTCGGGCGAACCGCTCGAGCGCGGCATCGCCTCGCTCGAGGCCCACGAGGCCTATCTCGCCGAGCTGCCGTGGCACCCCGCACCCCGCGACATGCTCACCGAGATCTCTCGCGAGGCCGGCCGCTCCGCGGGGGTCGACGCGGCGATCGGGTTCCGCGCCTTTTCGATGTAGCAGCGGCGAAACCGCAGCCCGGCCCGGACTCGTACACTTCTCCCTATGAGTGAACTCAAGGATCGAATCGTCTCCGACATGACCGCGGCCATGAAGGCCCGCGACAAGGATCGGGTCGCGGCGCTGCGCATGCTCAAGGCCGCGATCATGACCGAAGAGGTGTCCGGCGAGAAGCATGAGCTCGACGACGAGCAGGTCCTCGCCGTGGTCGCCCGAGAGATCAAGAAGCGCCGCGAGTCCGCGCAGGTCTACACCGAAAACGGCCGCCAGGAGCTCGCCGAGAAGGAACTCGCCGAGGTCGAGGTCTTCACCGACTACCAGCCCGCCCAGCTCTCGGACGCCGAGCTCGACGAGCTCGTCGCCCAGACCGTCGCGGAGGTCGTGGGCGACGGCGAGAAGACCATGAAGCAGATGGGCCCCGTGATGGACGCGGCCAAGACGAAGGCCGGCGCGCAGGTCGAGGGCGGTCGGCTCTCGGCGGCCGTGAAGAAGGCGCTCGGGGCGTAGGGCCGGGAGCTCCCCAGGACCGAGTCCCCGGAACTCCTCGCTTCCCAGCTGCGTTGGCCTCTCACATGAACGAACACAAGTCCTGGACCAAGCGGCAGAACCCCGCAGTACGCCTCACCCTGCAGATCGTCGGGTGGCTCCTCGTGCTGCTGGGCATCGCCGCACTCGTCCTCCCCGGCCCCGGCCTGCTCATGCTCTTCGCCGGGCTGCTCCTCCTCTCACAGGAGCTCCCGTGGGCGCAGCGGTTCGTCTCCCCGGTCAAGCGCGCGGCGCTCAAGGGCGCCTCGGACGGTGTCCAGACCGCCCCCCGCGTCGCGGTCTCCCTGCTCGGCGTGGCGTGCCTCGTCGCCGTCGGGCTCGCCTGTGGGCTGTGGCGCACGGCGCCCGGCTGGTGGCCGCTCGACGGCAAGTTCTGGCTCCCCGGCGGATGGGGCACGGCCGCTACGCTGTTCTTCTCCGCCGCGATCGCGCTCGGGCTGATCGTCTATTCGCTCCGCCGCTTCCGCGGCTCGCCGTATGTCCCGGATGACGACGACCTTCCCGAGGCCAAGGCCCGCGCCGCTTCAGATGCAGGCGAGCCCGCCGAGCGCACTCAGAGCTAGAACCCCCTTATCCCGGCGCGTGAATCGCGCCACAAGGCTGCGAAACTCCCCTCATTCGCCCTTCCTTTTTCGCAGGTCTGAACCAAGGTGCGCCATCTCGCGGTGCGCCGCGTCCCGTCGACGGAAGGCGCTAACTTTTCTTTCAGAGTTAGGTTAGACATACTTTAGTGGAATCGCCACGACGTCCCGGGCCCGCGCCCGTTTCGTACTCCACGCGAGACCGCTTCCTCGTCCGGCGATCGATGATTCGTCGAGAGGACACCCTGTGCCAGGACTTCGTCAGCGCGTAATGCTCCGCCGGCTACTCTCCGCAGGGACCGCCGCGGCTCTCGTCCCGCTCGCAGGCGGGGCGTTCGCGCTTGCCACCGCCCCCGCAGCCGCGGCCCAGCCGCTGGGCACACAGTGCGCCGCCGTCACCTCCGGATCTGCGGCGTGGGGCATCAAGGAGTCCTTCCGCTCCTATCTCAAGAGCCCCATCGCCATGGGCGGCTGGGACCTCCAGGGGGTCGGCTTCCACGGAGCCGAGGACGGCGCCGACGGGGCCTTCGATTTCGCCGCGAAGCCCGCGCCGGCATCGCGGATCAGTGGCGCCGACGCCGATATCCCGCTCGAGGGCTCAATGGTCCTCCACGGGCACTTCGACCTGCTCCGCATCGAGCTGTCGAACATGAGCATCAAGGTCCGCGGCAACCAGGCCCAATTCATCGCGGACTTCTCGTCGAACACGGTGAACAAGCCCGCGCCCGGGGCGCAGATCACGGGCCACGAGACGGGAACCCAGCTCCCCATCGCGAGCTTCGCTCTCGACGCGCCGATCGATGCCGCGGGCGCGGCCTCGGGAGGCTTCGCGCTCTCGGGCACCGGAACGATCACCGCGGACGGCAACCGCGCTTTCGGCGGGAACTACGGCGAGGGCAACAACACGACCGACCGCCTCGAAGTCCGCGGCACCGCCGTGCCGAGCCCGTGTTTCGGCGGCGAGCTCGGCGCCCTCGCAGCCGCGGCGCCCGCGACGGGCGTAGGCGAGCTTGCCGCCGGCGGAGATGGCACGGGCGAACAGGGCGGCGCCTCGCCGAACCTCGACGTCTCCGCTCCCCCAGCGGCGCGACCGGTCGCCCAACCCGCCGCCGTCGCGGCGCCTCGCGCGAATCGGACCGCAGGATCCGCCCCGTCGGCCGCGCCCGCCTCCGGCGCAGTGTGTTCCGACGCCGACGCCAAGGGCGTCGCCGATGCCCGGATGAGCTGGGGCGTCAAGGATTCGTTCCGCACCTACATCCGTAGTGGGACGGCGAAGGGCGGCTGGACCACCGCCGGCGGAGCCGTCTACAACTCGAACGCCTTCGTCTTCTCGGGGTCCGACGGCGCCGTCGATGTCGCCCGGGATCAGGGCTCGCTGCGCTACGGAGGGTCCGTCGAGTTCACCGGACACGGCGGCGTCCTCGATCTCACCCTCGCCAACCCCGAGATCCAGTTCGCCGGGGGCACAGGCGCGCTTATCGCCGACGTCACCTCGAACGACACCGAGGGCGAGAGCCGCTCACTCGGCCGCATCACCGTCGCGGACCTCGCCGTCACACAGTCGAGCTCGGCGGACATGGTCGACGGTTCCGCGAGCGCCACGCTCACCGCGGCAGGGGCCAGCGCCATGTCCGACTTCTATCCGGCGGGCACGGAGATGGCGCCAGTGACATTCAAGGCCTCGCTCTCCGGGGCGGCCTCGTGCGCTGACGCCGCGGGGACGAGCGCGTCCTCGAGCGCGCCCGGGAACGACTCCGGCGGGGCGAAGGCCGCGGCGCTCGCCAAGGGCGGGCCGGGGCTGGGCGCGATGCCGGAGGACGAGACCGCGGCCGGGGACAAGGACGGCCCGAACGGCGACCGTTCCGCGACGAGCCTCCTCGGCGAATCCGTCGATGACGAGGACGATCGCTCGATCCCCATGGCGCTCGCCTCGAATGCGGGCGTCCCCATCGCGGCGGCGATGCTGCTCATCGCCGCGGGGACGCTCGGCTACGTGATGGCGCGGAACCGCCGTGCGGTACGGACTGCCGGCGCCGCGGGCCCCGCGGCCGGAACTACGGAAGGCGAAGCCGACGCCCCCGGCGCGGACGCCGCAACGAACGACCACACCACCGGCCACCAGCTCTAAGAGGTAGAACCACCATGCACGTTGCACGAGGCCGCCCCGCCCGTCGTATCCGCGCCCTCGCGGGCGCCGCCGCGAGCGTTGCGCTCCTCGCCGGCTGCGGAATCGGCGCCGAGAACCCCGGCGCCGCGGCGAGCGGCACCGCCGTGGTCGAGAAGCTGCCTTCGCGCGCCGAAGTCGGACCCCCAGCCGAACTCCGCGGTCTCTCCACCGTCGCCCCCGTCGGCGATATCGAGCCGGTCGCCGAGGACCCGCAGGCATCGCTGCCCGTCTCCTTCACCGACGCCTCGGGGACGCAGGTCGAGGTCACCGACACGTCGCGTATCCTCCCACTCGACCTCTACGACACCCTGCCCCGGATCGTCTCCGGGCTCGGCCTCGGCGGGAACATCATCGGCCGCACCGTCTCCTCGACCGAGCCCTCCCTCGCCGAACTCCCCGTGGTCACCCAAGGCGGGCACGAGCTCAACGTCGAGGCGATCCTCGAGCTGCGCCCCTCGGTGGTCCTCGTCGACGACACCGTCGGCCCGCCCGAGGCCATCGAACAGATCCGCTCCGCCGGCGTCACCGTCGCCGAGATCGATCCGCGCCGCACCCCGCAATCGCTCGAGGACGACATCACGCTCGTCGCCGGCGCCCTCGGTGTCCGCCCGGAGGGCGAGAAACTCGGCGAGCGCACGCGGGCACAGATGGACGCAGCAACGACCGAGATCGGCGACCTCGCCCCCGAGGGGGACAAGCGGCTGCGCATGGTCTCGCTCTACATGCGCGGCAATGGCGGCGTGTTCTTCGTGCTCGGCAAGGGCTCGGGCGCGGACACCGTGATCGAATCGCTCGGCGGCGTCGACGTGGCCTCCGAGCAGGGCATCGTCGACACCGTCCCCGCCAACGCCGAGTCCCTCGCCGAGCTCGACCCGGAGGTCATCCTCGTCATGTCCGACGGTCTCGATTCGACCGGCGGCCTCGAGGGCCTCCTCGCCCGGCCCGGCGTCGCGCAGACCACCGCGGGTAAGAAACAGCGCGTCGTCGCCCTGCCGGACTCCGAGGCCGTGTCCATGGGCCCGCAGGCCGGGATCTCGCTCGTCCGCTTCGCCCGCGCGATCTACACGGGCGACGACGTCGCGTGACGGGGACCGCCCTCGCGCGGCGCCGCCGCACCCGCCGCATCGCCGCCGCCATCCTCGTGGCGCTGCTCGTCGTCGTCTTCCTCGCGAGCCTGGCGATCGGCCAGTTCACCATCGGCCCGGACAAGCTCTGGTCCGCGCTCGTGCGGGACCCGGCGGTCGAGCTCGAGAGCAATGTCCTGTGGCAGATCCGAACACCGCGGACGGTCCTCGCCGTGCTGGTCGGCGCGGCGCTCGCCGTGTCGGGCGCCCTGCTCCAGGGCCTATTCGGGAACCCGCTCGCCGAGCCGAGCGTCATCGGGGTCACCTCGGGCGCCGGGGTCGGCGCCGCCGTGGGCATCGTGTTCGGGCTGGGCTTCGCCGGCACCGCGACCATCCCCCTCCTCGCCTTCGCGGCCGGGACCGTCACCACGGTCCTCGTCTACTGCCTCGCGGCGGTCGGCGGGGAGGTCAAGGTCGTCACGCTCATCCTCATCGGCATCGCCGTCAACGCCGTGGCTGGGGCGGCCACCTCGTTTCTCGTCTACCTCGCCCCCACCACTTCGCGGGACCAGATCATCTTCTGGCAGATGGGTTCGCTCAACGGCGCGCAGTGGGGCCAGGTCGCGACCATCGCCGTGCCCATCCTCGTGTCCCTCGCCGTCTCGATCGCCATCTCGGGAAAGCTCGACCTCCTCAGCCTCGGCGAGCGCGCAGCCGGGCACGCGGGCGTCGACGTACGCACGCTGCGGATCTTCATCATCGGGCTGTCGACGGCGCTCGCGGCGGCCGCCGTCGCCTTCGCCGGTGTCATCGGCTTCGTCGGGCTCATCGTCCCGCACATCCTGCGGCAGGTCGTGGGCTCGGGAAACCGCTGGCTCGTGCCGCTGTCCGCGCTCGGCGGCGGGGTCCTGGTCATGGGCGCCGACATCGCGGCGCGCACTCTGATCCCCTTCTCCGACCTGCCCATCGGCATCTTCACGGCCGTCGTCGGGGGCCCGACGTTCTTCCTCCTCCTGCGCCGCACGCTTCTCAAGGCGGGACGCGTATGAGAGGAAAACGCATGAGCCCGAGAGCTCGGAGGAACACGGCGTCGCGGATCGGCCACGCAGCACCCAGTGCCGGCGACGTCATCCTGTCTGCGGAATCCGTGTCTGTGACGGCGGGCCGCGCCGAGCTCCTCGCCGACGTGGATGCGGAGGTCCGGGTCGGGGAAGTGCTGGGGCTCATCGGCCCGAACGGGGCCGGGAAGTCGACACTCCTCGCCGCGCTTGCCGGGGACGTCCGCCCGGCCCACGGCGAGGTCCGCCTCTTCGGCGAGCGGTATTCCGCGTACTCGGCGCGCGAGGCGGCGCGGCTGCGTGCCGTGATGCTCCAGGACCCCACGGTCTCGTTCGCCCACCTCGTGCGCGACGTGGTCGAGATGGGGCGCGCGGCGTGGCCGGGGGATCCGGCGGGCGACGACGCGCTCGTCGACCGCTGCCTCGCCGAGGTCGACATGGCGGGGATGGACGAGCGCGAGATCACGACGCTCTCCGGCGGCGAGCGGGCCCGCGTGGCCTTCGCGCGCGTCCTCGCGCAGTCCGCGCGATGCCTCCTACTCGACGAGCCGACGGCCGCGATGGACATCGGGCACGCCGAGCGCACGATGGGCTCTGTGCGCCGCGTCGCCGCGGAGGGAGTCGGGGTCGCCGTCGTGCTCCACGACCTCGGCGCAGCGGCCCGCTATTGCGACCGGCTCGCGCTTCTCGATTCGGGGCGGATCCGGGCAATCGGGGCCCCAGCCGAGGTGCTCTCCGAGGAGCTGTTGTCCGAGGTCTAT
>NZ_DAINST010000003.1:0-39235 GCF_036741115.1 Dietzia sp. | reverse complement strand
GGTCTATGGGTGGCCGATCGCGGTCTCTGCAGAGGAGAGCGTGGGCAGTGCGGGCGGCTCACACGCCTCGGGCGTCTCGCGTGGCCATGCCGGCGCGGGCGAGGCGCGCACGTCCGCACGGCCGTCGCTGTGGATCCGGCCGAAGTCGTGAGCCCGTGCCCGGGGCGCGGCCCCGGGATGCGGAGGCGCGCCTCTTCGGGCTACGCGCAGGCAAAGGGGTTCGAAATCTCGGCGATGGCGCAATAGCTCCCGAAGAGCAGGATCCCCGACAGCACCAGCGGCTGACCGACGCTCTGCGCCACGGGCGCGAGCACGGGCATCAACGGGCCGGTGACCTCGCTGGGGATCGAGCCCAGCGCGGGGGCCTCGGTATCGGTCTGGGCCTCGGCGACCCCGGAGGCAGCGAAAAGCGGGAGGGTGGCCACGGCGGCGATCGTCACGGCGCGGCGGGCGGTGTTCTTCATTTGGAGACTCCTCGTTGAGCGGTCGACCAGGGCGTCGCTGGACGGGGAACAGCCCGGCGGAATCGGGTGGTGGCGCGCGACCGGAATCGCCCATTGCCAGCACTGTGCACATCGCCCGGCACCTCAGTCCCGTTACCCTCCGCACGTCGAGGCGGACCATGCGACGCCACGGAAGAACAGAGCCCCGAGCGAATCGGACAAAGCGCGAACGCGGCCGACCCGAATGCCGTACTCGCGTAGGTGACAAGTTGTCACCTATGGAAACGGAACTCGCGTGGCCGACGAGAGAATGTCGCGGACCGACAGGCAGAACCACGTCCTCGATACCGCCAGGGCCCTCGTGTTGGCGCAGGGTTTCAACGCGGTGACTCTCGACATCGCGGAGCGCGATGCCGGCATCTCGCGCCCCATGCTCTACAAACTGTTCGGCGGGCTGCACGGACTGTTGACGAGCCTGATCGACCGCGAGACCGACGCGGCGCTCGAGGGCCTTAATCGGGCTATGACCGGGATGGATACGGCCACGGGGACGGCCGGCGAGCCGCGATCGCCGCCGTGTCCGCGATGGTGGACGCGACGGCGTCGGCGCCGCTGAGCTGGCAGATTCTGCTCACCCCTTCCCAGGGCAGACCGATCGAGCTCTACGACCGAATCACGCTGGGCAGAGCGACGGCGCGGGGCGACGTCAGAGTTGCCCTCGAGGCCGGGCACCCGCAGGTGGACGACCTCGAACTCTCGGCGCGATTGGTGCATCTGGTGCTCGAGGACCTCGTCCGGCTGCACGTCAACGCCCCAGCCGAATACCCACGGGAACGAATCGCGCGGCAGGCCGAAACCATCGTCGAAGCGCTTCTGGCTGTGGAACTCCGGACGGAGGGCGCGCTGTGAGCCCCCACGTCGTCGTGATCGGTGGCGGCATCGCGGGTCTCGCATCTGCGGTGTGGCTGGCCGAGTCCGGTTGCCGCGTCACGCTGCTCGAACGCAGAGGCGCAGTGGGAAGGCGAACGCACGCGATCTCGGTGCCGCAGGTGGACGACCTTGCCGACAACGGTCAGCACATCATGATCCGGGCCTACGCCGAGCTCTACCGCTACCTCGACAGCATCGGCACTCGACACCACATGCATTTCGCCCCGCTGGGGACCAGGACACGCGAGGGCAAGGCGTACACCTATCGCCCCGGCAGGCGACGTCCGTGCCCAACCTCGTGCTGGCGGGCGAATGGACCCGGACCGACTGGCCTTCGACGATGGAAGGCGCAGCCCAGAGCGCCGCCCGAGCGCTTGACGTGCTCGATCCCGAACTATCCCGCGCCGCGGTGGAGGTCTGATCACCATGGCCCATGTCATCACCCAGAATTGCTGCAACGACAAGTCGTGCGTCGACGTCTGCCCTGTCGACGCGATCCATCCACGCCCGGACGAACCGGAATACCGCGGCGCGGACACACGCTTCGACTTGTCCGGACGACGCGCCGTGATCATCGGCAACGGGAACGTCGCCCTCGATGCGGCCCGCATCCAGCTCACCGATCCGGACGAGCTGGCCGGCACCGACATCGCCCGTCACGCTCTGGAAGCGCTGCGCCGCAGCTCCATCGAGGAGGTGCTCATCCTCGGCCGACGCGGGCCCGAGCACGCCGCCTGCACCGAGCCGGAACTACGCGCGCTCGGGCACCTGCGCGGCGTCTCCATCGGGGTCGAAGGGGCCGGCGATCCCGCATCGCTTCCTGGCCCGTTCGCCGAACTGAGCCGCCGAGCTCGCGGCGACGAGAAACGTCTCACGTTCCGTTTCCACACTGCGCCTACGGCCGTGCTCGGCGATTCCCATGCGACGGCACTTCGGGTGAAGTCGCCAGCCTCACCTTCGGACTCCCCGGAGGGCATCCCCGCGTCACTCATCCTGCGCGCGACCGGCCATCGCGGCGAACCGATCCCCGGGCTGCCCTTCGACAGCGATGCCGGGCGGTTCTCCACGAGCGCCGGACGGGTGTTGCCCGCACGGGACTCGGCGCCAGTGCAGGGCACATATGCGACGGGATGGATCAAGCGCGGGGCGACCGGAACGATCGGCACCAACCGCTTCTGCGCCGCGGAGACCGTCGCGAGCCTCATCGAGGATTTGCGTGGCGGCGTGCTGACCACCGAACAGGCTCCCGTGGACCGCCTGGACGCCGCGCTGGTCGACCGCGGCGTCACCCCGCTCGGCGTCGACGCGTGGCGGCGCCTCGACGCCCACGAGCGGACGGTCGGCCTGCAGCACGACCGCTCCCGCCACAAGGTGACCTCGACCGCCGAGCAATTCGGCATCGCCACGTCCTGACGGCGGACTTTGGCGCCAGCCATGGCGAACGCCCCTGCCAGGTCCTTCGTATTGCGGAAGTGGAGGGATTTGAACCCCCGGTCCGGGTTAGGGACGCTCGCTTTCAAGGCGAGTGCATTCGGCCGCTCTGCCACACTTCCTCGCACGCCCTGGCGTGCGCTGCAATCCTATCGGCACACGTAGGGCGGCCGCGAAATCCCCACGGCACGCCCTTGTCGGCCTCAAATATATGTGACACGATATGCGCACAGCCCCACCACGGGGCCGTGGGCCCCGCCTGCAGAGGAAGTGTTCGCCATGACGAACGAGCCGAACGAATTGCCCGAGACGGGCGAACTGCGCGAGCCCCACAGCACGCAGAAAACCCCGCCCTCCCGCTTCCGGCTGGAACCCGAGAAGCCGTCAGGCCCATTCCGCGCGATGGCCGCGCTGTGGCGAATCGGCGCCCCGAGCGCCGAGGAGTGGCGCCGGGTCGGCGACTTCATGAACCTCGGCGATCCGGTTTTCGACCGCCTCGCCGAGTGGATGCACACCGAAGCGACGGGCCCCCAGCGCGGGGAAATCCACGCGGCCCTGGCCAGTGGGGCAACCTCCGACGTCAGACGCTTTGCAGAAGTTGCCACGGCACTCGAGCAGCTCGAGGCGGAGCCCGACTGGCTCGACCGGGAGAAACTCGCGATCGGCGCACGGGCGCTGCGCCGCGGCGGCAGCGACGGCATGTACTTCGCGCGCGACGTGTCGCTCATGGGCGGATATCAGTTCTCCGACCTCAACAAGACGCTGGTCCGCACCGGCGCGCTCGAGAAGGGCGCCAACCAGCGTTTCGCGGAGACCATGCGATGGGCGCTCGACCTCACCGGGGAGGGCGGGCTCGATCCGTGGGCGCCGGGATTCTCCTCGACGGCGCATGTACGCCTCATCCACGCGGTCGTGCGGCGCAGTGTCGCGGCCATGCCGGACTGGGATTCCGGCAGCTGGGGCACGCCCATCAACCAGACGGACATGGGCGCCACGCTGGCCGGCGCGCTCATCACCCCGGCCGCGGGCGCGCTCACCATGGGCGTGGTGTGCACGCCGCGCGAGCTCGACGCGGTCGCCCACTTCACGCGATACGTGGGCACGCTCATGGGCGTGCGCGACGAGTTCCTCCCGCACGATTTCCGCGACTCCATCCGCCTGCTCTGCCTCCTGGTCACCGCGCAGTCCGAGCCGGACGAATCGAGCGCACTCCTCGCCGCGCCGCTCGGCGACACCCCACTCGAGTGGCGCTTCGGGCGCTTCGAAGCGGTGCGCCGACGGATCGCACGGCAGCAGCATCTCTCGATGGCGGCGACCTTCCTCGGCCCGTCGATGATGCGCCGCCTCGGCCTGCCCGCCGCCTTACTCCCCTGGTACCCCGCGCTGCGGCTGCCGATCAACGCCGCGCGGAGTGCGTACGCGCTGTCGAGTCCCGAGCGACGGCGGCGAAGCGCGATCGCCGGCGGGCGGGCGCAGTGGCGCTTCTACGTCAGAATCACTGGCGGCGAGGGCACGGACATCGGGGCCTCGGCGGCGCCGTCGACCCGGGCGGCATAGACGGTGCGGCGGGCGTAGTTTGGGGCCCATGTACGCCATCACCGCGCGCGGGGATTCCGGCCCCGCAGGCCTTGCATTCGACGAGATCCCCGACCCGGTTCCGGGGCCCGACGAGGTCGTCATCGAGACCGTGGCCTCCGCCGTCAACCGCGCCGACCTCCTCCAATCCCACGGCCTATACCCGCCGCCCGACGGCGCCCCGGAGACCATCGGCCTCGAGTGCTCGGGCCGGATCGTCGAGCTCGGCGCGAACGTCGCGGACGGCCCCGAGTGGGACCAGCCGCACCTCGCCCTCGGCGCCGAGGTGTGCGCCCTCCTCGCCGGCGGCGGCTACGCGACCCGCGTCGCCGTGCCCGCGGCGCAGGTCATGCCCGTGCCGGACGGCGTACCGCTCGACGAGGCCGCCTCCTTGCCGGAGGTCGCGTGCACCGTGTGGTCGAACCTCTTTATGACGGCGGACCTCCGTGCGCGCCCCTGGACCGGGCGGAAGCCGCGGCTCCTCGTCCACGGCGGGACCGGCGGCATCGGGTCGTTCGCGATCCAGCTCGCCGCGGCATTCGACGTCGATGTGCTCGCGACCGCCGGTTCGGCCGAGAAGGTGGCGCGCTGCCGGGAGCTCGGCGCGGCGCTGGCGATCGACTACCGCGAATCCGATTTCGTCGAGGCTGTCGCCTCGTGGTCCGAACCGTCGGGCGAGCCGGGCGTCGACGTGATCCTCGACGTGATGGGTGCGAAGTACCTCGAGCAGAACATCGCGGCGCTCGGCGAGGACGGGCGGCTCGTGATTATCGGCATGCAGGGCGGGAGCAAGGCGGAGCTCGACATCACGTCGATGCTCGGCAAGCGAACCGGCGTATTCGCCACGAACCTGCGCCGGCGCCCTGTCGCCGGGACTTCGGGGAAGGGCGAGATCTGCCGGCAGGTCGTGGAGAACGTGTGGCCGCTGATCTCCTCAGGCGCGATTCGGACGCAGGTCTCCGAGCGCTTCCCGCTGGCCGAGGCCGGGGCCGCGCTCGCGCGGCTCGAGTCCGGCGAGTCGCACGGGAAGCTGCTGCTCGAGGCGTAGGGGGTTCGCGCGAGGCGCCCCTAGAGGGGCATGAGCGCATCGGCGACGCTCGTCGCGCCCGCCGCCGATCGCATTGCCCACGCTGGACATCGGCATCGGCAGGTTCGGCCCCACGGCCATGTCGCCGGCGACATAGATTCCGGCTACCGAGGTACGCCCGCGCTCGTCGATGCTCACGAAGCCCGCCTCCGTGATCTCGAGCCCCAGCTCGCGCCCGAGCTCGGCGACGAAAGGCGCGTGCTGGCGCATCTGCGACACGAGGAACAGACCGGCGACCTCGGTGTCAGCGCCGTCCGAGGTGACGATCGTCAGGCCGCCGTCATCCTCCCGAACCTCCTCCACGGAGGCTTCGACGAACTCGTTTCCGTTACCACACAAGGAGTCCGGAACGCCCTCGCCCTCCGTTAACACCACGAGGTCCGACGCGATCGGCCCGAGCATAATCGCCTGGTGCGTGGCGAGCGTGGCGCCGAGGAGCCCAATCCGCTGCCCCGCGAACTAGTGGCCGTGGCAAAACGGGCAGTTGGCGATGCGCCCGCCCCGCGCCTCGGCGATCCCGGGAATGCCTGGCAGCTCGTCGCAGACACCCGTAGCGAGGATGACGGCGGACGTGCCCACCTCTTCGCCGCCCGCACGAGGATCTCGACAGGCCTCGAATCCCCCGGTTCGCGTCACATCGGTTGTCACGTAGCTAGTTCTGGCCGTGCGACACGGTGGCCGCCAGCTCGCCGCGCAGGGCATCGGCGATTCGAGGGTCGTCACAACGATCGATCCGGACGTCCGCCGCGCCCACCCACGAGGCTGCTTCGCGCAGCGCCTCGGCGGCCTTCGCCGCATGCCTGACGCCGAACAGCGAGATCTGCCGGGCCACGAGCGTGTCGCCGTCCCGCGCGGGATCGATCCGCCCGACGAGCTTTCCGCCCGCGAGGATCGGCATCGCGAAGTAGCCGTGCACCCGCTTTGTGCGGGGCGTGTACGCCTCGAGGCGGTGCGTGAAATCGAAGATCCGCGCGGTGCGCGGGCGGTGCCAGATGAGGGAATCGAACGGCGAGAGCAGCGTGGTGCGGTGGCGCCCGCGTGGCGCGGATTCGAGGGCGGCCGGATCCGCCCACGCCTGGGCGACATCGCCGCGGTCGCCGGTGCCCCGGCCGCCGGCGCCCCAGCCCTCCACCTCGACCGGAACGAGGCGCGTGTCCCCGACGACCGCCTCGACGTCGGCACCGCGGAGCCGGTGGTAGTCGGCGAGGTCCGAGCGCGTGGCGACGCCCATCGCGATACCCGCCTGCTCGACGAGAGTGCGGTGGCACTCGGCATCGGAAAGGTCCAGCGAGCGGAGCTCGGCGGGGACGGCGCGCTCAGCGAGGTCGTACACGCGCTTCCAGCCGTGGCGCGTGGTGCACACGACATCGCCCTTGGCCAGCGCGGCCTCGACGGCGATCTTGGTCTCGCTCCAGTCCCACCACTCGGCCGAGCGCTTGGCGCCGCCGAGCTCGGTCGAGGTGAGCGGGCCACGGTCGCGGAGCTGGGTGAGCATCTCGTGGTACGCGCCCTCCGAGACCCCTCGACCCCACATGGTGCGCTCGCGGTGCGCACGCCGACGGAACGCGAACAACGGCCATTCCTCGATGGGGAGGATGCATGCGGCGTGGGACCAGTATTCGAAGGAGTGCGGCGCAGCGGCCCTAGCGGACCCGGTAGCTCCAGCGAGCGAAGCGGCACCGGCGCCCCCGGCGGGCTCGCCTCCCCAGTAGGCGGCGTCGACCCGCTCGCGGCCGACGGCCCCGAGGCGCGCATACGGGACGAGCTCGTGGGATCGCGCGAGTACGGAGATCGTGTCGAGCTGCACGGCGCCGAGCGAGCGCAGCACCCCGCGGACACCCGCGCGGCGATCGGGCGCACCGAGGAATCCCTGGGCGCGCAGGGCGATCCGCCGCGCCTCGTCCGCAGACAAGCGGACCTCCGGGCGCTGGCCCGACGACCCGGGCGTCGCTCCTCCGTCGACATTTGCACTCCGGACATCACCCATGCCGACCACCGTAGGCGAGCGCCAGGACATTCGACCCGCTCCGCCTACCCGCCCTCGGCAATCGCCCGCAGCGCCTCGAGGTGCCGGTGGAACGCGGCGACGCCTTCCTTGGTCAGCGACAACCGCGTCCGCGGGCGCTTGCCCACGAAGCCCTTTTTGACCCGGACGTACCCGGCCTTTTCCAGCGCCGAGACCTGCTTGGACAGCGTCGAGTCACTTACCTCGACGGCATCGCGGACCGTGGCGAAGTCGGCCTCCTCCACGGTGTTGAGCGAGGCGACGATGGACAGCCGCACCGGCGAGTGGATCACGTCGTCGAGCCGGTGGCGCGCATGGCTTCCCGTCGCCATTTACACGGCCCTCCTCTGGATGACGGCGGCCACCGTGAGCATCGGCGACGCCACGAGCACTCCACCGAGGAAGCTCGCCCAGAACGGGGAATTGTCGTAGCCCCCGAAGATCGCGCCGAGGCCGAAGATGCTCACCACCACGAAGACGGTCGCGACGGCCACGGCGGAGTTGTAGAGCGCCGTCACCCCCTTGGGTGCAACGGTCGCATACCGGCGCTGCACGAGGACGAACGAGACGAGCACGACGCAATAGCCGATCGTGAACCAGTCGGACAGCGGCGCCAGTGCGATGCATGCGCCCATGAGCACCCCGATGACGGTCGCCGTGACCGCCCAGAGACGAAGGTCCCTGCGCTTGGCGAGCGACGGCGTCGCCTCCGCCGAACCGAGGAAGCGCGCGGCCTCCTCCTTGCCGAGTTGCTCACCGCCGAAGCGACCCCTGTCCATGTGCCCGCCGTGGTCGGCGGAGAACTGCGCGGCGTTCATGTCCCTACCCCTTCCGGTTTCCAACACCCCAACGACTTTGAATCTACGCAAGTACTTTCCACATTGGAAAGTACTTTCCACGAATCGCCGCGCAGGGATTCGCCGCACCAACGGGTAAGGTTTGCCGACGTGAGCAACGATCCGACGCCCGATACCGCGCAGCAGGCCCTGGCCGAGCGCCAGACCCCGCTGGTCAGCGACTCACGCACGTTCCGCAGGGCATTCGAAGACCTCCGCCGCGGCCTCGGCCAGCGCGAACTCTGGCTCAACCTCGGCTGGCAGGACATCAAGCAGCGCTACCGGCGTTCGACGCTGGGACCGCTGTGGATCACGGTGGCGACCGGCGTCATGGCCCTCGCCCTCGGCGTGCTGTACTCGGTCCTCTTCCAGATGGACCTGCGAGACTTCCTCCCCCACGTCGCGGTGGGGCTGATCATCTGGGGGTTCATCTCCGGCTGCATCAAGGAGGGCTCGGAGGTCTTCATCTCCAACGAGGGGCTCATCAAGCAGCTCCCCAGCGCGCTGTCGGTGCACATCTACAGGCTCGTGTGGAAGCAGGTGCTGTTCCTCGCGCACAACGTCATCATCTGGGTGATCCTCATGGTGGTGTTCCCGCGAGCCCTCGGCTGGGAGGTACTCCTCGCCCTTCCGGCGCTCGCGCTGCTCGTCGTCAACGGGGTGTGGGTTGCCCTGCTGTTCGGCATCGTCGCCACGCGCTTCCGCGACGTCGCGCCACTCCTCGATTCGCTGGTCCAGCTCGCCTTCTACATGACCCCCATCGTGTGGACCACGACCACACTCAAGGAGCAGGGCGGACAGGTGGCAGAGCGGGCGCGCATCGCCGAGATCAACCCGCTGTTCCACTACCTCGAGATCATCCGCGCGCCGCTCATCGGCGAGCCCATCGAGGCCTACCACTGGTGGATCGTGCTCGGCTGCACGGCCGCCGGCCTACTCTTCGCGCTCGTCATCATGCGCCAGTTCCGCTCCCGCGTCCCCTACTGGGTGTAGGCGACCAGAACCGACGATCCAAGAGAGACCACAGAAAGGTACCCGCGACATGGTCAGCTCCAAGGTCTCGATCGAGTGCGAGAATGCGTGCGTCGATTTCCCCATCTTCGACGCCAAGTCCCGCTCGCTGAAGAAGGCCGTGCTCGGCTCCGCCGGCGGCGCGATCGGCAAGACCGATTCGAACGTCGTGGTCGTCGAGGCACTCAAGAACATCAACCTCTCGCTCAAGGAGGGCGACAGGATCGGCCTCGTAGGGCACAACGGCGCCGGCAAATCCACGCTGCTCCGGCTCCTCTCCGGCATCTACGAGCCCACGCGCGGCGCCGCCCACATCCGCGGGCGCGTCGCCCCGGTCTTCGACCTCGGCGTGGGCATGGACCCGGAGATCTCGGGCTACGAGAACATCATCATTCGCGGCCTCTTCCTCGGGCAGACGCGGAAGCAGATGCGCGCGAAGATGGACGAGATCGCCGATTTCACCGAACTCGGCGACTACCTCTCGATGCCGCTGCGCACGTATTCCACAGGCATGCGGGTACGCCTGGCGATGGGCGTGGTCACGTCCATCGACCCCGAGATCCTCCTCCTCGACGAGGGGATCGGCGCCGTCGATGCGGAGTTCATGAAGAAGGCGCGCATCCGCCTCGAGAAGCTCGTCGAGCGCTCGGGCATCCTCGTCTTCGCCTCCCACTCCAACGATTTCCTCGCGCAGCTCTGCGACTCGGCGATGTGGATCGACCACGGCGAGATCCGGCAGAGCGGGGAGATCGAGGAGGTCGTTACCGCCTACGAGGGGCCGGAGGCCGGCCTGGCCGTGCGCGAGTCCCTCGCCCGGCTGGAGAAGGACCACGCAGAGGAGCGGGCGGCGGCCGCCGGCGCGACCGGCGCAGACGGCGCCGCCGGCGCAACCGGCACCGGCGGCGCGCCTGGCAAGGGCGGCACCCAATGAGCCACCCCACCCAGGACGCCATCGCCGCGCCGGACGAGAAGATCGTGGCGGTTGTCGTCACGCACAAGCGCCTCGAGCCGCTGCGCCGCTCCCTCGGCCTGGTGTGCTCGCAGACGCGGCCCGTCGACCACGTGATCGTCGTCGACAACGCTTCCGAGGCGCCCGTGCGCGAGCTCGTCGAGTCGCTGCCCGTGCCGTCGACCTACATCGGCAGCGGGCACAACCTCGGCGGCGCCGGCGGTTTCGCGCTCGGCATGCTGCAGGCGCTCGCCCTCGGCGCGGACCGAGTCTGGTGCGCGGATGACGACGGGCGTCCCGAGGACACCGCCGTCCTCGACACGCTCGTCCGCTGTGCCGAGCGGCACGGCCTCGATGAGGTCTCCCCCGTGGTCGCAGACATCGACGATCCGGACCGGTTGGCATTCCCACTGCGGCGCGGGCTCGTGTGGCGGCGGCTGCGCTCCGAGCTGTTCGAGCCGGATGCGTCCGGCGAGGTCGACACGTCCGAACTGCTACCCGGGATCGCCTCGCTGTTCAACGGTGCGCTGTTCACCGCCGACTGCCTGTTCCGCGTGGGCGTCCCGGACCTGCGGCTCTTTATCCGCGGCGACGAGGTGGAGATCCACCGCCGTCTCGTGCGCTCGGGCGTCTCGTTCGGTACCTGCCTGACGGCGGCCTACCTACATCCCAATGGCTCCGACGAGTTCAAGCCGATCCTCGGCGGGCGGATGCACACGCAATACCCCGCCGACGAGGGCAAGCGCTTCTTTACGTACCGCAACCGCGGCTACCTGTTGAGCCAGCCCGGGATGCGGAAGCTACTGCCGCAAGAGGTGCTGCGCTTCGGCTGGTACTTCCTCGTGTCGCGCAAGGACCCCAAGGGGCTTGCGACGTGGGCGAAGCTGCAGCGACGGGGCGCGAGCGAGGACTTCCGGCGGTAGAGAGTTCGCGGGCGGCTCGGTCCGCCGGCTGCGGCTAGCCCGGCAGGCGGGGCATCGACGCGCCTCGCCCCTACGCCCGCTCGTAGTGGCGCGCGCGCCCACGCACACCGGCGAAGCGGAACGGCGACTTGGTGACCGCCGCGGTCTCCGTGTCCTCGGCGCTGGGCATCGCCTTCTCGTGCATGCCCTCGTACTCGGGGACGGACAGACGAACGCGGGAGTCGAGCATCCCGAGGACCCGGTCCCGGAAGCCGCGGCGCGTGGCATCATCCGCCCGCACGATCCCCGTGAGGATCTCCGCGACGCTGCCCGAGCCGTACGAGACAAGCCCGACGCGCTTCCCGGTGAGCCCGTCCTCGTGGTGCAGCAGCGACGTGAGCGCGCTGTACAGCGACGCCGTGTACGAATTGCCCATGCGCCGGTTATAGACGGAGCCGGTGTCGAGCGCGCCGTCGTTGAGCTCGGTGCCCGTAAAGGCCGCGAGGTGCGCCTGGGCCTTGCGCGCCATCTTCGTGAAGGGCTGGTGGTAGACGAACGCGGCGACATCGGAGATCGAGGGCCCGCCGTGCTGCTCGAGGTCCTTCCACGCCTTCTCCACCGACTTGAGATACGCGGTAATGGACAGCCCGCCGTCCACTACGGCCGTAGAGGAATCGTTGGGGCGCCAGAAGTCGTCGACGTCCTCGGAGAACACGCCGGAGGCCGGCTCGATCTCCACGAGCGCGGGATCGGCGGACACGAGCATCGCCACGGCGCCCGCTCCCTGCGTCGGCTCGCCCGGCGAATCGAGCTCGTAGCGCGCGATATCCGAGGAGATCACGAGCACCCGCTCGCCCGGGTTCCGGGCGATGATCCCCAGCGCCGCCTGCAGCGCGCCGGTTCCCGAGTAGCACGCCTGCTTGAGCTCGATGGAACGCACCTCGCCGGGCAGGTCGAGCAGCTTGTGCACGAACACCGCAGTGGACTTCGACTGGTCAACGCCGGTCTCGGTGGCGAACAGCAGGGTGCGGATCCCCTCGGCGCCGGTCCGCTCGAGGAGGCGGTGGGCGGCGGTGGCGCCCATGGTCACGACGTCCTCATCGGGAGCGGGGAAGGAGAACTCGTCCTGGCCGAGCCCCTTGATGTACTTGTTGGGATCAACCCCGCGGGCCTCGGCCAGTTCCGTCAAATTGACGACGTGATGTCCCGTGGCGACCTCGATGTCGTGAATGCCAATCGCCGTCATCACTTCTGCCCCTTGGTTCGCTCGAATTTCCTGTGGGTGGCCATCAGTTCGCCCTGGTTCGTCTGCGCGGCGAGCAGCGAGAGTTCTCCGCAGAGGACGGTCGCGGCCACCAACGAGGCTAGCCGACGGGCATTACCGCCCGGTTCCCGCTCCTCTCGGCAGCCGAGGCGCTGCAGCGCGTACTCGACATCGGGCAGATCCTTGCCGTTGCCCACGGTACCCACGATCAAGTGCGGCAGCGTGCACGAAAAGTAGAGCCCGTCCTCGCGCGCCTCGGCGTAGGTAAAGCCCTGCGAGCCCTCGACGATATTGGCGGCGTCCTGCCCGGTCGCGGTGTAGAACGCGAGCAGCATGTTCGCAAAATGCGCGTTCGCCGAGCGCAGCGCGCCGGCGATCGTCGAACCCACGTAGTTCTTGCGCACCACGAGCTCGGCGAACTCGCGCGCGTCGGTGCGCAGCCGCTCCTCCACCACCGAATGTGGGATGAGGATGTCCGCGACCACGTTGCGCCCGCGCCCGAGCACGCCGTTGACCCCGGTGGCCTTCTTATCCGTGCAGAAGTTCCCCGAGATCGAGCCGTACCCGAGGCCGAGGTCCCACGAGAGGATCTCGCTCATCAGGTGGTCGGCCGCGAGGGTCACCATGTTGTGGCCCGAGGCGTCCCCGGTGAGCAGCGCGAAGCGGAGGTACAGCAGGTTCCCGACGATCTCCGGATGGACCTCTTTGAGCTTCGCGTGCCGGCTCCCGGCCGCCACGACATCCTCCAGATCACCGATCCGCGCTTCGATCGCCTGCCATGCGCGATGGGCATGGGCGCCGTCATCCGCCACGAACAGCACCGAACGGGTCATCTGCTCGCCGAGTACGGTGCAGCGGATACCGCCCTCGACCAGGCGCGATACTTTGGCGCCGCGCCCGACGGACGGCCACAGCGGAGATTCGTAGGTCGCGAGAGGAACCTCGATCTCGCCTTCCACCGCGTTGCCGCTCACCCGGATGGGCCCGACCCACTGTGTGGGCACGCCGGTGGAATAGGTCTCTCGCTCTGCGCTCACGTCGTTCTCCTGCTAGGTGGTCGTTCCACGTTCGGTATCTCGTCCCGCACACGTTCTCGTACCGCCAGTTTCCCACCGCAACAGCATGGATAGGAAACCCACGGTAACACTTGCGGTTAAATCGGCGGCGCGCTTTGGGGCCTCACGGTGCTCGCCCCCATGGGGTTCGCCCTCATGGCGTCGTCCCTCACAGCGCCCGCCGCGCGAGCCGCGCCGCGTCGACCCCACGCAGCTCGCAATACTCGCGCAGCCGCCCGCGCACGAGCACGTCAGTGCGCCGCATCGCCTCGACGTCACCCGCGCCGATGAGGCCGAGCAGCTCGCGCAGCTTGGTCTGCCAATCGAGGATGACGGCGGACAGCGCCTCCTCCCCGCCCCGCTGGACCACGTCGAGGAACGTTCCGGCGACGCCAACCGCGCTCGCGCCCAGGGCCAGCGCCTTCGCTACGTCCAGAGGGTTGCGGACCCCGCCCGAGGCGAGAAGCGTGGGCACGAATCCGCGGTCGGGACCGTCGGCGCCGCCCGGCCCGCCGAAGATCTCCGCGGCCGAGCCGTGGCCGTCGGCGTGTGCCTCGAGCAGGCACGCCGGTGCCGACTGCCCGTATCCGGTGAGGAACGAGTAGTCCCCTGCCTGACGCCGGGCGTTCTCGATCGCGAGGAAGTCCGTCCCGCCACGGCCGCCCACATCGGCGATCTGCACGCCCACATCGGCGAGCCGCGAGAGCGCCCGCCGCGTGAGTCCGAAGCCGACCTCCTTGACCACCACGGGGACGCCGGCGTGTGCGACGATGTCCTCGACGTCGCGGAGCCACGAGGAGAAATCGCGCGAGCCCTCGGGCATCACGGTCTCCTGCACGGCATTGACGTGCAACTGCAGCCCGTCGGCGGCGATCAGCTCGACGGCGCGGGCGGCGTCGTCCGCCGAGCGCCCGGCGCCGACGTTCGCGAAGAGGAAGCCGTCCGGGTTCTCCTCCCGCAGGACTGCGAAGCCCTTTGCGGCCTCGGCGTCCTCGAGGGCGATGGACATCGAGCCGCACGCCATGGGCACGCCGGTCTCCCGGGCCACGCGGGCGAGCTGGGCGTTGATCTCGGTGGTCTGCTTCGTCCCGCCGGTCATGCCGTTGATGAAGAACGGGGAGCTCCACCGCCACTCGCCGAGGCTCGCGGTGAGGTCGACCTCGTCCGAGTCGACGCCGCCGAGCGCGTCGTGGACGAACTCGAGGTCGTCGAACTCGTTGCGGCGGGCCGCGGAAGCGCCCGCGCCGGTCCACTGCTCGGCGGCGAGTCGCAGGTGGTCGTCCTTGCGCGTGCGGCGCGGCTCGGGGCCGTCGGCCGGGCGCTGCTCGGGGGTCGTCGTGCTCATCGGCCTGGCGCCTCCATTCCGTCGTGTTGCCGGGTGTGCGGTGTGTCGGGGTTCTCGGGCGGCGCGGGTCGCGCTTCGCTCCCTGCTTCGTGACTCGCTCCGCGTCCGTCTTCGTGCACCGATTCGGGGGCCGCGGCGATGTCGAGCGGCAGGATTCCCGCCTCGGACCACGCGGCGAGCAGCGGTCCGGGATCCGCGTCCTCGGGGAGCAGGGCGATGCCGCAGTCCCCGCCGCCGGCACCGGCGAGCTTCGCCGCGCCGCCGTAGCCCTCGGCCGCCTCGCAGAGCGCACGCAGGGCGGGGGTTTCGAGCTCGGTGTCCGCGGCCTCGCCGAGCCGCACGAGCTGCCCGCGGATCTCGCGGATCGCCGCGGACACGGCTGCCGGGTCGGAGGACCAGGCGGCGACGAGGCGCGCGACGGCCGCGGCGTTCGCCTCGCGGAAGCGTACGTATTCCGCGGCCGCCGCACTGTCGGGACGGCGCACGCGCGAGACCAGCGAATTCGTCGAGGCCGGCGCGCCCGTCCAGCCGACGAGGAGGCGCAGACCCGCCGGGGCGCCGAGCTGCCGCACCACGCAGCCGCCCCAATCTCCGGAGCGCACCGTCCACGCGGATCCGTGCTCGGCCACCTGCCGGCTCAGCGCGGCGCGGTCCGGGGAGACGTACCGGACCCAGCCGCCGTAGGTCGATGTCGCGATGTCGCCGCCCGAGGCGTTCGGGGACACGGCGATCGTGGCGAGGAGGGCCGAGCGAAAGAGCTCCTGCGCCGTCAGGACGAGGCCGAATGCGCGGGTGGCCGTGTCGACGGTCGCGACGGTCACGGCCCCCGAGGAGCCGAGGCCGAACTTGCGGCCGTCTTCTTCGTCGAGCGCCGAATCGATGCGGAGGTCGAGGCCGACGGCGGCGGTGTCGATGCCGGCGTCCCTGGCCAGTTCCTCGGCGACGGCGAGGGCGCTCATCACGTAATCGCGGCGCCCGTCGTCGGGCACGAGCCGGGGGCCGGCGCCGGAGCCCGGGCTCTCACCGGCGGCGGGGTCGAGGTGCCAGCGGCGCGGCTCCGGGCCGAACGCGGCGGAGGCGACGGACCCTGTGCCGGGAGCAGAGGCGGAAGGTTCCGCGGCGGAAAGTTCGGCGAAGTTGGATTCCGCAGCGGAGGCGATAGCACCGACCGTGACGAAGCGGTCGACCGCGACGAGGACCGCGGCGTGCCCAGGCTCCACGACCGCGTGCTCGCCGGCGATGTAGAGCTTGCCGGGGGCGACGGCGACGACAGAGCCGCCGCGGCTACCGCCACCGCCGCCCGTGCCCGTCACCTCGTTGCGTGTGCTCATGCCCGCCGGATCACTCCCCGCGGCGGTCGGCGTCGGCGCGCGCGGAATCGAGAACCGCGAGCGCCTCGGCATCGGGGATCGGGTGGGCGCCGCGGCCGGGGCCGACGACGCGGACGGGGCCGAGAGCACCGAGTTCGGCGGCAACGGCATCGGCGTCCTCGGGCCGCACGAGCACCGCGACGTTGGGGCCGGCATCGGCGGTCGCGTACGCCGGCGTGCCCTCGCGGCGGAGGCGCGCGACGGCGTCGAAGATCTCGACGGAGCGCGGCAAGAGGTAGCGGATCGGCGGATCGCACGACTGGATCACGGCGTGCATGCGCAGCGCGTGGGTCTCGGCGATCGCGCCGACCTCCTCGAAGTCACCGGCCGCGCACGCGTCGACCATGCGCCCCAGCGTCTCCTCGGTGCACTCGATCCAGCCGGCGTAGAACGGCGAGGTCGCGGCGGTGCGGCGCATGGCCTCGCGGCTCGAGACCTCTTTCTTCTCTCCGTTGACGGTGACGATCACGAGCCGCATCGCGGGCGCATCGATGGGTTCGGAGAAGGATTCGGCGTCCGTGTCGCCCGCGTGCCAGATGGCCATCCCGTCGACCACCGAGCGCGCGGCCGAGCCCGAGCCGCGGCGGGCGAGGCGGGACAGCGCGGCGGTATCGAGGTCGAGGCCGTAGGCACCGGTAGCGGCGACCGCGAGGGCCGAGAACCCGGAGGCAGAGGAGGCGAGTCCGGCCGCCGTGGGAGCCTCGTTGAACGTGCGGACGTGGGCGCGGGTCTCGCTGCCGGCGAGCTCGCGGATGAGATCGAGGAAGCGGACCACGCGGGCCGCAGCGTCGCCTTCGGCGATTGCCCCGTTGAGCTCGACGGTGTCGGCATCCGCTTCCACGTCGAGCTCGACGCGGGTGGTCGTGGCGAAGGTGTCGAAGGTCATCGAAATGCTGCCGGCGGCCGGGAGCATCATCGCCTCGTCGCGCTTACCCCAGTACTTGACCAGCGCCATGTTCGGGAACGAGCGTGCCGTGCCCACGCCGGCGGGGAGGGTCTGCGCCGGGTCGCCCGGGGCGGACGCGCCCGGAACGGGATCGCTCATTGCGGGATCACTCATTGCGGTTCCACCTTCGTGTGCCAGGTATCGGCGGCGCCCGCCGCTGCGAGCCGCTCGCGCAGCGCCTCCGCCGACTCCGCCGAATGGGTGAGGGAGATGATGCAGCCGCCGAGACCGCTGCCGGTGAGCTTCGCCCCGAGCGCGCCGCCCGCGAGCGCCTCGGCGACCAGCGAGTCGAGCTCCGGGGTGCTCACCTGCAGGCCGCGGAGTATCTCGTGCGCCGCGGACATCCGCGCGCCGAGCGAGGCGGCGTCGTGCGCACCGAAATCGGCGATGGCGCCCTCAACGAGTTTCGCGAGCCCGCCGATCGCTTCCTCGACGCGCCCGCGCTCCGCGTCGTACTGCTCTCTAATAGAACTGACGGCGTGGGCCGTGCTGCCGGAGGCGCCGGTATCGGCGATAACGAAGTGGAACTCGCCGGCCACCTCGACCGGGCAGAACGCGCCCTTCTCGAAGCGGATCGGAGTATCGGACACCACTGTGCGGGCATCGAGCCCGCTGGGCTTGCCGTGGGCAACGACCTCGGCCGCCTGGACCACGGCATTGAGCTCCTCCCCCACGAGCTCGCGCCCGGCCATGTCCCCGATGGCGCGGGCGATGGCCGCGCCGACAGCTGCGCTCGAGCCGAGTCCGCGGGCGAACGGGACCGAGCTCTCCACGCGCATTGAAACACCGGTCCCCGCGAGGCCGACTTCCTCGAGCGCGGCGTTGATCGCCGCGAGAACCGGGCCGACCACGGGCTCGAGGTGGCCGTTTGCGCCGGTGTAGAGCTCGCTCTCGATGTGCACGCCCTCGCTACGAGGCACGGCCCATGCGCGCGTGACGAGGGATTCGACCGGGATCGCGATCGCGGGGGCGCCGTAGACCACGGAGTGCTCGCCGATGAGGATCGCTTTGGAGTGCGCGCTGCCGAATCCCTCGCGACCCGCGGGACTCGGGCGGCCGGCGGACGCAGCCGAGGGAGCGGAGCCGAGGGGAACGTCGTTCATTCCACGCCCTCTCCCGCTGTCGACTCGCCGCGCCCAGACACATCGCTCTCGGACCGCGGACACATTCGGTTCATTATGACACGCGAAATCTCCTGGCTCCGACCTAGCGCCGGGAGCCGGTTCGGAGCGATCCCCGCGTCGATCAGTGCGCGCCGGAACCGCCGCCCCGCGCTCCGGTAAAATCGCCGCCAGACGGCCGCGCGCGGGAACACCGGAAACCCAGGGGAGTCCGGGGAACTCTTCCGAGCCCGCAGACGTTGGCAACGCAAAGACCACCGTGTGCGCAGTGTGAGAGGACTTGATGTCGGCAACAATCTGGCTGATAACGATTGCGGTGATCGTCGCGCTCCTCGCCTTCGATTACTTCTTCCATGTGCGCAAGGCGCATATCCCGACCATCAAGGAGGCGGCAGTCTGGTCCGCCCTCTACGTCGGCTTCGCGCTCTTGTTCGGCGTGGTGTTGCTGGTCTTCGGCGGGCAGCAGATGGGCGTCGAGTACTTTGCCGGCTATCTCACGGAGAAGGCGCTCAGCGTCGATAACCTCTTCGTCTTCCTCATCCTCATCGCGAGCTTCAAGGTCCCGCGCGCCGACCAGCAGAAGGTCCTGCTCTTCGGCATCGTGTTCTCGCTCATCGCGCGCACGGCGTTCATCTTCATCGGCGCCGCCGCGCTCGAGCGCTTCGCCGCGCTGTTCTACATCTTCGGCATCTTCCTCATCTTCACCGCCGGCAAGCTCGTCACGGACGACAGCGAGGAGGACGGCGATAATATCGCCGTCCGCACGGCGAAGAAGGTCATCCCGTCGACCGATCACTTCGACGGCGACAAGATGTTCACGCACATCGACGGCAAGCGGGTCATGACCCCGATGCTGCTCGTCATGGTCGCGATCGGCGGCACGGACATCATGTTCGCTTTCGATTCGATCCCCGCGATCTTCGGTATCACGCAGGACACCTACATCGTGTTCACCGCCGTCACCTTCTCGCTGCTCGGCCTGCGCCAGCTGTACTTCCTCCTCGACGGCCTGCTCGACCGGCTGGTGTTCCTCAACATCGGCCTGGCGATCATCCTCGGGTTCATCGGCATCAAGCTCATCCTCCACGCGCTGCACGAGAACAACATCCCGTTCATCAACGACGGCGAGCCGGTCCACGTGTGGGAGGTGCCCACGGAGCTCTCGCTCGCGGTGATCGTCGTGGTCATCGTGCTCGTCGTGATCACCTCGCTGTACACGCCGGTGGGCAAGCGGATGACCCGCCAGAACAGCGTGCTCAAGCACGCCAAGGAGGTGCTCCACGACGAGGACGACCAGGAGGCCGCCGAGAAGCACCACGCGCTGATGAACTCCGCGTACAAGGAGCTGCACGAGGGCGAGGAGACCCCGCAGATCCGCGAATACCTCGACCATGTGGCGTACCGGATGGAGCACGGGGTCAACCCCTCGAAGGAGAAGGCCGCCGAGATCCGCGCGAACAACGCGGACGACTAAAGCCCTGGCCTGCCCGGGCGCCCGCGCCCTACTCACCCCAAAAACTCCGCTCCAGCCTCGCGGCCCGCTCCGCCCCCGTATCTAGGGGCGCGCGGGCCGTTCTCGTGTGCCGGCGCGCGTTTCCCGCGCTGGCTCCGCCGGCGTTGCCGCTGTCCGTGTTGCTTTTGGCCCCGCCGGCACCGACTGTGTCGTCCGCGGCGCCCAACACCTCGTCGACCCGCCGCACCACGAGCGCCGCCTCCCGCCGCGCGTACCCGTACGGCAGCGCGACCACCCGCCAGCCGGGCACACGCGGCGCCTCGCCCTCGACGATCGCCGTCCGCGCGTGAGCCGAGGCGAGAAGCGGCCGCCAGCACATGGCCTTCGAGCCAGTTTGTGTGCCCACTTTGGCATTGGCGTCTGCTCGGGCCCCGGAACCCGCCTGCGCCCCGTCGCCCACCCGCGGTTCGGCACCGCTCCCCCGCACGGGCACCACGAGCCCGGGCCGAAAATCCTCGTGTCCCGCAGCGAAGAGCTGCGCCCGCAGCCAGGAACAGTCCCGCGATGGACTCACCGGCTCCGACGACACCGCGGCAAGCACCCGCTCGATCGCGCGCGGCCCCGCCCACGGCGAGGGCCGCCTCCGGGCGCTCTCGGCGAGCAACGCCGCGGTCCCCGGCTGCGCGCGCTCGAGCCCGTCGAGCGCGACCACGGCCTCGACGAACGAGAGCCGACGGCACAGCTCCGCTGCCGTCGCCTCCGGATCTGCCACCTGCACGCCGTCGACCTCCCGAATGTGCCTCTCGGGCGGAACGAGCCGCGAAAACTCGCGACCGGGGAGCGAGTGCCGAGACATGGGGCATGCGACCTGCGGTAGCGTCCCCGCCGGAATCCACGGGTGCCGCCACACCTGTGCCGCGGACCACCCCACGAGCACGGCCCCCGGGTATTGCAGCGCCAGCGCGCGGCTCCGCACTGCGAGCCCCGGCCGCACGTCGCGCCGCACGTAGACGCCCCGCCACAGCGTCCGGTAGTGCTCGCGGATCTGGACCCTCGACAGATGACGGCGGAGGTCCTGTCCCAGCACCGGCCCCCGCGGCAGTTCGTTTCCCATGGGGAGATCTTCGCCCGCCGGCACCGCGGCGTGGGGGCGCTACTTCTCCCCTACGGCGTCAGGGGAACGAGCCGGAGAGGCCGCGCGTTCGGCCTCAGCTGTTGTAGAGGCGCTCCCAGTTCGCGCGCCCGGTGAGCTCCGGGATCGCCGAGCGCCACTGCTCGGCGACGCCCTCGTACTCGGAGCGGAAGCGGCGCATGAGTCCCTCGAGCTCGCGCAACAGCGAGATCGCCTTACTCCGGTCGAATTCGCGGTGCCGGATCCCGGTCTGCGAGGCGTCGGTCACGTACGCGTCGCGGAACAGCGAGACGTGCCACCACACCGCGTCCTCGAAAGGGATGGCCACGGGTCCCGGGCGGACGCGCCCGGCGATGGCGTTGGCCACGCGCTTGGCGAGGACCTTGTCGAGCGCGCCGGTGTCTGGCGTGCCCTCGCGGCGGGCCACCGAGATCCCCGCGGGCAGGATGCTCGCGGGCTGCTTCTTGGTCTCGGGGAAACCGTCGCGCTCGGCGCGGATCGCGGCCAGCGCGGCCCGGCCGCCGTCGCGGAGCGTGTCCGGTCCGGCGAGGAAGGACTCGACGCCGCGCAAGTATGTGGTGGCGAGCCCGTAGTTCATCCCCACGATCGCGCGCATCGTGATCCGGCGGATCCGGGCCATCGCCTGCGCGCGGCTGATCCCGTTGCGGATCGTCGCCGTGATCAGCGAATTGCGTTGGTAGAAGAACTGCCCGAAGTCGTCGGCGTCCTTCCAGTAGAAGTCCGCGTGCCACACGGCCGCACCCTGCAGCGTCGCCGTGGGGTACCCGGACTGGCGGGCGCGGATGCCGTACTCGATGTCGTCCCACTGGAAGAAGTAGGGCATCGGCAGTCCGACGGCCTCGACGACCTCGCTCGGCACGAGGCAGGACCACCATGCGTTGTAGTCCGCGTCGATGCGCCGCTCCTGGATGTTCTCGACCACGGACTGGTCGCGGAGCGCGTATTCGTCGGCGTCGAGGCCCGCGGAGAGCTGCGAGAGATCGGCGCGCTCGGCGGAGACGAGGAGATAGTCGGGGTTAAAGAGGTAGAGCATCTGCGCGCCCACGAGGGTCGGCGCGCTCGTGAGAGCCGCGAACGCGAAGAGGCGCAGGACGCTCTCGGGCTCCACCCGGACGTCGTCGTCCATGAGTAGGGTGTCCACCGCTCCGCCGGCGAGCGCGTCCGGCCGTGTGGCCTCGAAGAGCCCGCGGGAGAATCCACCGGCGCCGCCGAGATTCGGCTGCCGGATGTAGCGGAGCTTCCCGCCGAGCACCTCGGCCGCGGCCGCGTAGTCCTCGCGGGTCTCCACGAGATCGTTGCCCTGATCGGTGAGGTACACCGTGCCGATCCGTTCGACTACCTCCGGATCCGAGGCGAGCGCGGCGACGGTCGCGGCGCAGTCGTCGGCGCGGTTGAAGGTGCAGATGGCGATCGCCGTATCGCGCACGGGGCGAGAGGTGGACACGCTCCAGCGCACACTCGAGATCCGCGCGTCGGCGGTCACGGCCCGAATGTCGAGCCAGACCGCTCCGCCGTCATGAAAAGAGTTGATGGGCACGGAGAGCGAGGCGGCGCCCGCTCCGGTGTGCCGCGCGGAAGCGACGGTGCGCACGTGCGAGCCAATGTCGGAGGCGCGCGCGAAGATGTCGACCTCGCCGTCGGTCTCGACCTCGAGCTCGACGCGGACCTCGGAGACCTCGGTCCAGCGCTGCCAGTAGCTCGCCTCGAAGCGGCCGAAGTAGGTGTTCGTGTCGACGCGCGCGCCGGCGGCGAGCCAGACGTCCTCGCGCGTGCGGCGCACGATCCCGGCGAGGTCGCGGGCGTAGAGCTGGTCGTTGACCCACGAATGCGTGCCGGCGAAGAACGTCCGCTGGACGAGGAGTTCACGCTCGGCATCCTGCTGCGCGGTCCCCTGCGCGTTCTGCTGCGCCGGCTGCTGCGCCGAGGTTGTCACGTGTCTACCGCCTTGGTGCCGTTGGTTCGTCTCGATCGTGCATGGGCAGGTTACCCCGGCAGTTCGCGCTACTCCCGGAAGATGATCGCGCGCTGCACGACGAAGTTGGTGACCGTCGCGACGCCCTGGCCGAGGACGAAGCCGATGGTCGTGGCCCAGAACTTCGACACGTCGTGGTCGAGAAGCAGCGCCGTGACCCCGGTGGCGATGCCCCACTGGACGAGGAACATCACGGCATAGACCGCCATGGTCGTGACGAACTTCCGCCACGAAGGCTCCGAGCGGAAGGTGTAGCGGCGGTTGAGCGCGTACGCCGTGAGCGTGCCGAAAACGAAGGAGATCGCCTTGGCGACCGGGTACGGCAACCCGAACAGCGCCATGAGTAATTGGTAGATCCCGTAGTCCACCACGGCCGAAACGCCGCCGACGAGGATGAACCGGACGGCCTGCTCCATGATCCCCATGCGCCCGGGCAGATCCGCGGAATCGACCACACCCTCCGGGGGAATGGCCGTCTCGCGGACTCCGTCGTAATGCTCGTCTGCGCTCTTCACATCGAAATACAGTGCCACATCCGGCCCTATCGGCAGGAAACGCGCGCGGACGACGCACCCGGTTCACATTAGTTGAGGAAATCATCGTGTTTACCTCGTTTGCGCAGTTATCACGCTCTACCATCTGCTGTTATGAGCACTCTCGTGACCCGCCGGCCCCGCGCCGGCGCCGCGTCGGAGCGCCTCGGGGCACGTGGAATCGGCGGCGGAGCGGCGCTGGTCCACCGACATCCCGGCGCGCGTGCGGCACGGGAGCCCGGCTCGCACGCGGCTCGCGTGCTCGGAGTGTTCCTCGCCGCACTCCTCTTGCTCTCCACGTATATGACGGCGAACGCCGCCGCTGCGGAGCCCGCCACGACCGCAGGCGGCGGAGCGAGCGCACCGGCCGGCGCGGACGGGACGGGTCCCGGTGCCGCGGCGGGCGACGTCATGGGCGATGGAGCGGGAGGGGCGGTCGAACCCGACGGCCGTGGGAGCGCGACCGACGCGGGCTCGGTCGAGGCGGCGGATCGCGCGGCCGAGGACGGAGTGCCCCCGGCACTGGGCTCGGCGGACTCCTCCGGATCGCTCGAGCCCGCGGCTCCGGAGGAGCGCACCCCCGATCGCTACCTGCCGGATTCGCCGGCGGACCCCTGGTACGCGAACCCGCCGACGATCGACCCGGCCACTCCCCCGGGGACGATCCTCGCGTCGCGGCCGATCCGGCCCATGCCCCTCCGGTTCTTCGGAGTCGCATCCGCGTGGCAGGTGCTCGTCCGAAGCACGGACTCGCACGGTGCCCGGCAGGCGATCGTCGCGACGATACTCACGCCGAAGAAGGAGTGGACGGGGCCGGGATCACGACCGCTCGTCTCGAGCAACTACCCCATCGACTCGCTCGGACTGGACTGCTCGCCGAGCTACACGATCACCCACGAGTTCGAGCTTCCCGACGTCCCCACGCCCCTCGACCAGCGCTTCCTCGACGCGGGAATGGCGGTGGTGATCCCGGACCACGAGGGCCCGAAGGCCGCGTACGCCGCGGGCCGCCAGGCCGGCAACGCGGTGCTCGACTCGATCCGCGCGGCGCGCGCCTTCGTCCCGCCGGGCGAGACCGCCGCGCCCCTCGCTGACTCGAAAATTGCACAGGTCGGCTACTCCGGCGGCGCGATCGCCGCGGGCTGGGCCGCGCAGATCCAACCGACCTACGCCCCAGAGCTCGGCGAAGATTTCGTCGGCTCCTCGATCGGCGGCGTCCCCGCAGACCTCGGCGTACTCCTCACCTCGATGGACGGATACCTCGGCTCGGCGGGGTTGTTCCGCGCCGCCGTGCTCGGCCTCGCCCGCGAGTACCCCGAGATCTACTCGTTGCTCAATCCCGCCGGCGACGTCTTCGCCCACGGGGTCCGCAATGCGTGCGAAAAGGAGCTCACCGCACAGGGGATCGCGCCGATGAAGATCTCGGACCTCACCGACACGGAGAACGTGCTCGCCGACGAGCGGGTACGCCGGGTGATCTCCGAGAACTCGATGGGCCCCGATCCCTCGCGGCCTTCAGAGATCCCGGCGCACCCCGTACAGATCTGGCAGGGCGACGAATCGGAGCCGCTCGTTCCGGGCAGTTCGGGCGGGATCAACGACTTCTGGATCCCCACTTGGGCCGCGAAACGCCTCGGCGACCGGTGGTGCGACAAGGGCGTGCCCGTGGAATACACCCCGGTCCCCGGCGAACACATCATCGCCGGCAAGTCGGGCATCGAGCCCGCTTTCGACTGGATCGACGCGCGGCTCCGCGGCGAGCCACCGGGGGCGACATGCCGCGACATGTCCGGAGGGACCCCCGCCCGGCCGAGCGCGTAAAATCCGGTAGCGATGACTACGAACACCTCCTCCGCTTCGTCCGCCGAGCCCGGTAGCACCTCCGGCGAGTCCGCCGGCAACGGCGCACTGCTGGGTGAACTCCGCCGCCTCACGGGTTGGGGCCGTACGGCCCCCGCGCTCAGCGATGTACTGACCCCGCGCAGCACCGAGGAGATCCAGGCCGTCGTATCGACGGTGGCGGACGCCGTCACGAACAAGTCCGGTGCCGGAGCGCACAGCCACGCTCCGCGCGGCATCCTCGCCCGCGGGCTCGGCCGCTCGTACGGCGACAGCGCGCAGAACTCCGGCGGCGTCGTGGTCGACCTCAGCAGGTTCAACAAGATCCACCTCATCGATGCCGAGAACGCCATGGTGGTCGTCGACGCCGGCGTCAACCTCGACCAGCTGATGCGCGCGGCGCTGCCCGCCGGACTGTGGGTGCCGGTGCTCCCGGGCACGCGGCAGGTGACGGTCGGCGGCGCGATCGGCCACGACATTCACGGCAAGAACCACCACTCGGCGGGGTCGTTCGGCAATCACGTGACCCGTATGGAGCTGCTCGTGGCCTCGGGCGAGGTGCTCACGCTCGAGCCCGGCGGCACGAAGGACGATCCGGACGGCTCGATCTTCTGGGCCACGGTCGGCGGCAATGGGCTCACGGGCATCGTGCTCAAGGCGTGGATCGCCATGACCCGCACCGAGACCGCGTTCTTCCTCGCCGACGACGACCAGACGTCGAGCCTCGACGAGACCATCGCGCTGCACACCGACGGTTCGGAGTCGAAGTACACATACTCCTCGGCGTGGTTCGACACGATCTCCGCGCCGCCGAAGCTCGGCCGCGCCGCGATCTCGCGCGGCAGCCTCGCCACGCTCGCCGAGCTCGAGGAGTACGCGCCGAAGCTCGCGAAGGATCCGCTGGCGATGAACGCGAAGCCGCTCATCACGTTCCCCGACGTGTTCCCCAACGGCCTGGCGAACAAGTACACCTTCGGCCCGATCGGCGAGGTCTACTACCGCATGGGCGGGACCAGCAGGAACAAGATCAAGACGTTGCCGCAGTTCTATCACATGCTCGACCTGTTCTCGGAGTGGAACAGGGCGTACGGATCCAACGGTTTCTTGCAGTACCAGTTCATCGTCCCGCCCGGCGAGGTCGACGGATTCAAGGACATCCTCCGAGACATCCAGGCCTCCGGGCACTACTCGTTCCTCAACGTGTTCAAGCTGTTCGGGCCCGGCAACAAGGCACCGCTGTCCTTCCCCATGGAGGGCTGGAACGTGTGCGTGGACTTCCCGATCAACTCGCGCCTCAACGAGTTCGTGAGCTACCTCGACCGCCGCGTGATGTCCATGGGCGGCCGCCTCTACACCGCGAAGGACTCGCGCGTTTCGGCCGCGACCTTCCGCGAGATGTACCCGGAGACCGAGGACTGGATCTCCGTGCGCCGCCGCGTCGACCCGAACGGCGTGTTCATGTCCGATATGGGCCGTCGCCTCGAGCTGGTCTAGTTCGGCCGGTTTTCCAGCCCGCAGGTTCCGCCTCGCTCGACCTGCACGTACCGCACGTTCCGTACTGAACCGCACAGCACGCCCCGAACAGCACGCCCCGAACCGCACGCCCCAACGAAAGGCCCCACGTGATCAACGCCGTCGGCAATCCCCAGACCCTCCTCCTCCTCGGCGGTACCTCCGAGATCGGCCTCGCCATCTGCGAGGAGTTCCTCCAGAAGGGACCGGCGAAGGTCGTGCTCGCCGCGCTGCCGGGCGACCCGCTGCGCGAGGACGCCGTCGCCCAGATGAAGGCGGCGGGGGCGAGCGATGTCGCTCTCGTCGACTTCGACGCCATGGACTTTTCGAGCCACTCCGCCGTCATCGATAAGTGTTTCGAGGAGGGAGTGGGCGGCGATATCGACGTCGCGATCGTGGCGTTCGGCATGCTCGGGGACGCCGAGGAGCTTTGGCAGAATCAGAAGCTGGCTGTGACGGCGGCGGAGCTCAATTACACGGGCGCCGTCTCGGTCGGCGTGCTCCTGGGCCAGAAGATGAAGGCGCAGGGGTTCGGCCAGATCGTCGTGATGTCGTCGGCCGCCGGAGAGCGTGTCCGCCGGTCCAATTTCGTCTACGGCTCCACCAAGGCCGGCCTCGATGGCTTCTACCTGAAGCTCGGGGTCGCGCTCAAGGAGTTCGGGCCGAAGGTGCTCGTGGTCCGGCCGGGGCAGGTCCGCACCCGCATGTCCGCCGGTGTCGACGAGGCGCCGTTGACGGTGAACAAGGAGGACGTCGCCCGGCTCGTCGTCTCGGCCGTGGACAAGGGCAAGACCCTGATCTGGGCGCCGCCGGCGTTCCAGCTGGTGATGCTGGCGCTGCGCTCCATCCCGCGCCCGATCTTCGACAAGCTCCCGATCTAAGGGGTTCCGGCGGAATCCACGCGCGAGAGTGTCGATCCACGAGCAGCGTCCGCTCGTGGATCGCCATTTTCATAGGCGGAAATCCTGCCAGTCCCGCAAGCCGGGATCCGCCCGGACGATTCGGCCGCAGCACAGCCGGAACTTCCGCATGCCGAGAGCACTCCTAGCACCGTGGTGCCCTACCCATACCCGCCTCTGCCACCCGCGCCGCCGCAGCCTCCCCTCCTCGGATCGCTACTGCGGTTTGTCGTGCTAGTCGTCTCGTGGTGGCTCGGCAACTACACGATCTGGTCATCGATCTGGGCGGTGCAGGGCCGTTTCGACATAGGAGACTTTGACGTCAATACGCCGTTGGCGCCCCTGATCTGGCCGAGCTGCCCGGCAAGCTTCTTCGCCCCGCCCGCCGCTGCCCTCGCGGTCTTGCCCTATCGGCTGGTCTGCCGTCTGCGGCGAACAAAGCCACGGCGGGTTCTTCCTTACTCTGCGATTCCGTGGCCGGCCGGGCCTATCACCCTCGCCGTTCCCATCTGGTTGTACGGGTGGGTATACGGCATGACCGCCGTTTTCGCTTTCGCCGATATCGGTGAGCCGATCTTCGGAGGCTGGGACCTGATAATCATCCCGGTCACCGGAACGTTCTGGGGATCCCTTATCGCAATTTCGACCGCGTTTCTCGGCATTCCGGTGACAGTGGTCGTCACCTTCGGTATCTCGTGGACAGTGCGGCTCGTGCTCCACAGACCTGCTGTACCGGCGGGCCGCGCCCCAACAAATGGCACCTGGGGCGATAGATTCGAGGGGTGAATTCCCGCAAGCCCGCACCGACGCCCGCGCCCGGCAACGCCCCGGCACCAGCACGCCGCTTCCTCGCCCCCGCGGCGCTGGCCGTGGCCTCCGTGATCATCGCGGGAGTCGGATCGCTCGCCGTCGTCGCGATCTTCGCGAAGGTCGACTTCCCGGCCTTCACCACGTCGAACGTGCTGCGAGCCATCACGGTCATCGCGCAGGTCGTCGCGCTCGCCCTGGTGGTGGCGGGCGCCTGGATCGCGAGGCGAGGCGAGACCGGGCACGGCATCGGAAAGCTCGGACCTGCGCCGTCAACAAGAGTGGGGAAGCTCCTCCTCCCGGCGGCCAACGCCCTCCTCGTGGCGGTGACCCTCGCGATCCCGCTGTCGGCCTCGAAGCTGTACCTCATGGGCGCGAGCGTCGACCAGGAGTTCCGCTCGCAGTTCCTCGAGCGCTCCACCACGAGCCTCGGCGTCCCGGACATGGCCTACGCGGACCTGCCGTCCTTCTACCCCTCGGGCTGGTTCTGGCTCGGCGGGCGCTTCGCGAACGCGCTGGGCATGGACGGCTGGGAGGCCTTCAAACCCTGGGCAATCGTCTCCCTGGCTATGACGGCGGCCCTCGCGACAGTCCTGTGGACTCGGCTGCTGCGCACGGATGTCGGGGCGGCGGCGGCCACCGCGACCACCCTGGTGATGCTCGCCCACGGCGCGCATGAGCCCTACGGCGCCGTGGTGGCGCTCCTCGCGCCGCCGGTCCTGCTGCTCGCCTGGCACGCGCTCGCCCCGACCGGCGCCGATCCGCGGCGCGCAGGGAAGATCGCGCTCGCCGCGACGCTCGCGTTCCTCGGGATTTCGGCGTGCTTCTACACCCTGTACACGGGCTGGGCTGCGCTCACGGTGGTGCTCATGGCGCTCGTCGCGGCGGCGGTCGCGAAGTGGGGGCGCGGCGCGGACGGCGGTACAGCCTTCCGCTTCGGCCCCGGCCTCCCCATCGCCCGCCTCCTCGTGATCGGGATCGGCGCGTGCATCGTGGCGCTGCTCGCGTGGGCGCCGTACCTGATCAAGACGCTCACGGGAACGCTGTCGGCCTCGGGCCTGGCGAATCACTACCTGCCGCCCGAGGGCGCGCAGTTCCCGCTGCCCATGTTCGACGCCGATCCTGGCGGCCTCCTCTGCCTCGCCGGGCTCGTGTGGCTGGCGCTGCGGGCGACGAGCTCGCGGCGCGCGCAGGCGCTGGGGATCGGCGTGCTCGGCGCGTACGCGTGGGTCGGGCTGTCCCTGCTCGGCGCGCTCGCCGGCACCACGCTGCTCGGCTTCCGCATGGACCTCGTGATCTCGCTGCTCCTCTCCGCCGCCGGCGTCTTCGGCGCGTTCGAGCTCGCCGCCGCGCTGCGCCGGGTCCGGCTGCCGGAACGCGCCGCCGGCAAGGCGGATTCTGCGGACGCTGCCAGCGCCGCGGGCACCTCGAACACCACCAACTACCCGGCCCTCCGCCCCGTCGCCGCGCTCGCGGCCGTCGCGGCGCTCGGCGCCGTCGCCTACGCCCAGCACATCCCCACGGTGCTCGACGAGCAGATCACGCACGCCTACGAGGACACGGACGGCAACGGCGAGCGCGCCGACCGCCACGCCCCCGACGACGCCCGCTACTACCCCGAGATCACCTCGACCATCGAGAATCGGCTCCACCGGGCGCCCGAGGACACGGTCGTCGCCTCCGGCGCTCCGGCGTTCTTCTCGTTCCACCCGTTCCTCGCGTACCAGGCGATCACGTCGCACTACGCGAACCCGCTCGGCGACTATGCCGCGCGGGCCGCCGTCATAGAGTCGTGGGCGGAGGCGAGCGATGGCGCGGACCTCTACTCGAAGATCACGGCGCCGCAGTGGCGCGCGCCGGACGCGATCGTCGCCGAGCGCCTCACGGAGAAGGAGGCTAAGAAGGCGAACGCGGCCGACCCCGAGAACGCAGAAGCGCACGCCGGGGACTACACGATCCGGCTCGCCAAGGACCTCTACCCCAGCGACCCCAACGTCGAGTTCTACGACGTCCGCATCCCCGCCGAAGTCGTCGAGGGTGCACACTTCGACACGAAGGACGTCGGCCCGTTTACCGTGATATTCGTCCAGCCGTGACGCCCCGGCGCCACCCCGACCCCCGCGCCCAGGGCAGCGAAGTGAGATAGATTTTCCAGATGAAGAAGTCCGAGACCTCCTCCCCCACACCGGAGGACGGCGAGCAGGGGAAGGTGGCGAAAGCGACCGGGCCGGCAGGAGCAACCGATTCGGCCGGTACAGCCGACTCGCACCCATCCTCCCGCTGGCACAATGCCCGCGTCCTCGCCGCGGTGCTCGGATTCCTCGGCGCCGCGCTCTCCCTGCTCTCCGGGGTCCTCCCGGTGCACCAGGACAACGCTGACATCGACTGGACTCCCGGCGGCGAGTTTCACTCGGTCTCCGCGCCCCTCGTCTCGGGCCGCCCCATCGCCCTCGACATCGCGATCCCCTGCGCCGCCGCCGCGGACGCCCCCGAGGACACGGTCCTCCTCTCGACGCTGCCCAAGGGCTCCGAGGGCCGCTCGAGCGACGGCCTCATGGTCGTGCGCGGGCGCAACGCGCAGGGTGAGTCGAGCCTCGAGATCATCAACCGCAATCTCACTCTCCTCTCGGTGCCGGTCTCCGCGCTGCGCTCGGGCGATTGCGAGGCCGTCACGGTCACCGCGACCCCCGATTCGGTCACCGCAAAGGCCGGCGACGCGACCTACTCCACCGGCGAAAACGAGGGCCAGCCCATCGCCGGCTCCTTCTCCGGCGAGATGCGGCCGCAGGTCGTCGGGCTGTTCACCGACCTCACCCCCTCCACCGCGCCGGACGGCCTGGAGCGGATGACGGCGCACGTCGGCGTCGACGCGCGGTACTCCTCCTCCCCAACCCTGTTCAAGTCGTTGGCGCTGGTCCTCGCGGTCGCCGCGACGATCGGATCGCTGTATTACCTCCGCCAATTGGATCGCAAGGACGGCCGCCACCACGTGCGGATCATGCCGGCCAGACGCCGCGGGATCACGCCGCTCGACGGCATCGTTGCCGGGGTGCTCGTCGTGTGGCACCTCGTCGGCGCGAACACCTCGGACGACGGCTACCTGCTCACCATGGCGAGAAGCGCCGGGCCAAGCGGATACATGGCGAACTACTTCCGCTGGCTCGGCTCACCCGAGTCCCCGGTGGGTTGGTACTACGAGATCCTCAAGCTCATGACCCACGTCTCCACCGCTAGCGTGTGGATGCGGCTTCCCACCCTCCTGTGCGGCCTCGCCACGTGGTGGGTGCTCACCCGCGAGGTCCTGCCGAGACTCGGCCGACTCGCACGCCGCTGGCCGCTCCCCGAGTGGGCGGGTGCCGCGGTCTTCCTCGCGTTCTGGATGGCGTTCAACAACGGGCTGCGGCCGGAGCCGGTGCTCGCGCTCGGCGCTTTGGTGACGTGGATCCTCGTCGAGCGGGCCATCGCGACCAGGAGGCTGCTGCCCGCCTACCTCGCCGTCGTGGTGGCGGCATTCTCCATCGGCACCGGGCCGACCGGCGTCATCTGCATCGCCATCCTCCTGTCGGGCACGCGCTCGATCGTCGACACGATGCGCCGGCGCGCGAACACCTTCGGCTGGGCTCCGGTTCTCGGACCGCTGCTCGCCGCCGGACTCATCCTGCTGGTCACCGTGTTCGCCGATCAGACCCTGTCGTCCGTCGTCACCGCCTCCCGGATCCGGACAGAGCTCGGCCCGTCCCTTCCCTGGTACGGGGAGAAGGAGCGGTGGGTTTCGCTGCTGTCGGTGGGCGAGGACGGCGGCGTCTCGCGGCGCGCACCCGTGTTGTTCATGCTGCTGTCGGTGGGGATCGTCGGCGTGGCGATGCTGCGCCGCGGGCGGATCCCCGGTCTCGCCGCGGGGCCGGCGCGGCGCATCGTGCTCGTGATCCTCGGCTCGCTTCTCCTCCTCGTGTTCACCCCCACGAAGTGGACGCACCATTTCGGCATCTTCGCCGGCATCGGCGGCGCGGTCGCGGTGGTCGCCGTACTCGCCCTGCGCCCGGCGGTGCTCGGTTCGGCGCGCAATGCGTGGCTCGTCGGCGCGGCGATCTCGGCGACCACCGCGCTCGCCACCGCCACCGACAACGTGTGGTGGTACGTCTCGAACTACGGCATGCCCTTCGCCGATTCCTTCCCCGAGGTCTTCGGTATCCAGATCAACTACATCGCCTTCCTCGCGACCTTCGTGTGCCTTGGCGGCGCGCTGCTCACGCACGTGGGAATCGTGCCTCCGCGGGAGACGTGGCCGAAGCTCCACGGCGGTGCCGCCGCGCTCGCCGCCCGGGTGCGGGTGCCGCGCATCGTCCATGCCATCGCCGATTATTTCGGCCTCGCGCCCGTGCGCGACGAGGAGAAGGATTCCGACTCTGACGACTCCGACGGCTCCGCCACCGATTCGGATACGGCACGCACCGCCCCTGACGGCGAACGCCGGAGTCTCTCCGGCCCCTCCCGCACGCCGGGTAGGCGCAATCGCCTCGGGCTCACCGCTTCGGTGTTCACGGCCGTGGCGCTCGTCCTCGTCGCCGCGAACCTGTCCTCGGCCCTCGTGGCCGTGTTCGAGCGCTCCCCCGCATACACCGTGGGCCGCTCCAACGCCCGCACCCTCGTGGGCAAGCCGTGTTCGCTCGCCGATGCCGTGCTGGTCGAGGAGAACTCGAACGACGGGCTGCTCAAGCCCGTGGGCACGTCGATGGCGAACTCGCTCGGCGCCGGGGAGCGCACGGGGTTCACGCCCAACGGTGTGCCCGAGTCCATCCCGGTCGACACCACCGAGGAGGACTCGCAGACCACCACCGCAGGCGGCGCGACCGTGGACGCCTCGGGGGGCGCCTCCGTCGACGCCGGCACCACGGGCGGCCAGGGCGAGGAGACGCTCAACGGTTCCACTGTCGCCCTGCCGTTCGGCCTCGACCCGGACCAGACCCCCGTGCTCGGCTCCTACCGCCGCGGCCCCCAGACGCAGGCCGCGCTGCAGTCGAGCTGGTACGAGCTGCCCGAACGCAGCTCGAAGAGCCCGCTCCTTGTGGTCGCCGCGGCGGGTTGGGTCTCCGGCTCGGACCTCAAGGTCGAGTACGGCAAGGCCGGCCACGTGGGCCCCTCGGGGCCGTCGGACTACGAGGTCACGGGCTCGTTGCCGCTCATCGACGTCGGGCCGGCGCCGACGTGGCGGAACTTCCGCATCCCGCTGGACTCGATCCCCACCGACGCCGACGTGGTCCGCATCGTCGCACGTGACAACAATCTCGCGCCCGATTGGTGGATGGCGGTGACCCCGCCGCGGAACCCGCAGCTCAGCACCCTCGACGAGGTCGTCGGCCGCACCGATCCCGTGCTCGCCGACTGGGTCGTGGCACTGGCCTTCCCGTGCCAGCGGCCGTTTGTGCACGACGACGGCGTCGCGGAGATCCCGAAGTACAGGATCCTCCCCGATCGTCAGTACTCGCAGATGACCAACTGGTGGATGTCCGAGTCCGCCGGCGGACCGCTGCTGTGGCTCGACCAGCTCACCAAGCCCGTGACCGTCCCGACCTATCTCAATTCCGACTGGGGCAAGGACTGGGGTTCGCTGCAGCGCCTCGACCCGCTGGACCCCGATGCCACGCCGGCACCGATCGAGCGCAGCTCGACGACGCGCCTCGGCACGTGGTCCCCCGGCGCGATGGTGAGCTAGCGGGGGCGGCTCACGCGCCGATCGCGCCCGCGATGGTCTGGTTCCAGCTCTCCTCCATCGAGTGCCCGAACAGCGGGAACGAATGCGAGCCCTGCGGCATGTAGTAGCGGTTCACGTCGACACCCGCCGCCCGCGCGTTGTTCGCGTACATCTCGGTGCACGCGTTGACCATGCCCTCGACGGCTGCCGGCCCGCCCCACAGACCGAGGCCGTCGTTCGGCAGGTTCTCCGGCTCGTCGACGGGTCCGGGCACGCCCGAGCCCGAGGAGACGAACACCTTGATGTCCCCCATCCGGCCAGGATTCCAGTTCGGGTCGTGGTCCGGCCATGACGGCGACCAGGGCGCTCCCCAGGCGTTGAAGGGATTCCCGCCGCCCGTCGTCATGACCACTCCGGCTCCCGCCAGGCCGACCGGGCCCGAACGTACCGGGCAGCCGGAGTAGGAGGCGGCGGCGCGGTAGCGCTCGGGCGCGTGCATCGCGATGTCGAGCGCCGCCCCGCCGGTAGAGGAGAGTCCGCCGATCGCGTCGCGGCCCGTGCCATGGAACATTCCGTCGATGAGCCCGGGCAGCTCGGTGGACATGTACGTGTTCCACTTGTTGATCCCGAGGACGGGGTCCGGGTGGTCCCAGTCGGTCCACGCAGAGTTCGGGCCGCCGATGGGCATGACGACGTTGACGTTCTTCCCGCGGAAGAACTCGCGCACGTTCGTGTTCTTGTCCCAGCCGAAGTCCGAGGGGATCATGCTGCCTTTGACGCCGGGCAGCAGGTAGAAGGTGGGGCGCTGCTGATTGCCGCCGGGCGAGAGCACGTCGTTGGCCACTATGGCGTGGTTCGCGGGGGACCACACGTGCACGCGAGTCATCCCGCCGCCGAGATCCTCGGAGTCGACGATATGCGGCTGGTCCCCGAGCCAGGGATGGTTCGGCTGCGGGACCGGTCCGACGATCTCGGACTGGGCGGAGGCCTCCGGAGCGGACACGAGCGGCGCGGCGGCAAGGCCGGCCACGGAGAGCAGGGTCGCGGCGGCGACCGCCGCGGTCCGGGTGGTGAGCCTCGACATTGGAGCGCCTCGTTCCTCTGAGTGTTGACCGGGTTCACACAACTTCTATCATCGCTGCTTCATGGGGACAACGGTTCGCAGAGCCCACCTTTGCCCAGGGAGTCCACGCCAACGCGCGTGAGCCAGGGACGTGTCCCCTAAAATGACCTTTCGTGCAGAACCCTCTCCCTGAGTCCTCACCCGAGCGTTCTTCCCAGAATCACGGGAATCCCGACCGGCCGAGCGAAAGCTCGAACGGCGGCGGCGTAGCGACCGAGAAGGACGGTCGCGGACGCGGCACGCCTTCGGAGAACGCGCGCCTCCGCCGTCAGACGCGCGGGTCCCGCATGGCTTCCATCGTCGCCTCGGTCGCCGGGCTGCTCGCCTTCCTGTGCTTCCTCGCCACGCCGTTCATGCCGGTCCAGCAGACCGAGTCATCGATCAGCTGGCCGCAGAACGGGCAGGTCAACTCGGTTATCGCGCCGCAGATGAGCTACACGCCGCAGTCGCTCGACATCGCGGTGCCGTGTACCGCGATCGAGCAGCTCCCCGCCGACGGCGGGATCCTCGTGTCCACGACGCCCGCCCAGGGCGAGGACACGGCGCTGCGCGGGCTGTTCGTCCGCGCCACCAAGGACAACGTCGAGGTGACCTCCCGCGGCCGTGTCATCGTCGCGGTGGATCGCGCCGCCGCCTCTGCCGGGGACTGCTCGGAGATCCGCGTCCACGTCGGCGCCAACGTGATCGACGCCGCGTTCGTCGGCATGGAGAGCTCGCCGAACGGTGCCAGGGTGATCGAGGACGCATTCGGTCTGCGCCCCTCGCTCGTGGGCATCTACACGGACCTCCCGCAGGGCGCGGCCCCCGCGGGGCTCTCGGCGCACGCGGAGCTCGACTCGCGCTTCACGTCCTCGCCGTCGGTGCTCAAGTGGATCGTCATGGTCCTCGGCATCGTCTCCACCATCGTCGCGCTCGTCGCACTGCACCGCCTCGACGCGCTCGACGGCCGCCGCTCGCGCCGATGGGCGCCCTCGCGCATGCTGCGCCTCTCGCCGGTGGACGGCGTGGTCGCGGCGATCCTGCTGATCTGGCACGTGATCGGCGCGAACACCTCCGACGACGGCTACATCCTGTCGATGGCGCGTGTCGCCTCCGACTCGTACTACATGGCGAACTATTACCGCTGGTACGGCGTCCCCGAGTCGCCATTCGGCTCGCCGTACTACGACCTCCTCGGGCTCATCTCGCACGTGTCGACGAACTCGATGTGGATGCGCCTGCCCGAGCTCATCGCCGGGCTTCTCTGCTGGCTATTGCTGTCCAAGGAGGTCATCCCCCGCCTCGGGCGCGCGGCGCGCACGACTCCGGTCGTCGCGTGGACGGCTGCGGCGGTGTTCCTCGCCTTCTGGACCGCGTTCAACAACGGGCTGCGCCCCGAACCGATCATCGCCTTCGGCGCCCTGCTCACGTGGTGCTCGATCGAGCGAGCGATCGCCACGCGGCGCCTGCTGCCTGCGGCGATCGCGTGCATCATCGCCGCGTTCTCGCTGGCCACCGGGCCCACCGGACTCATGGCCGTCGCCGCACTCCTCGCCGGCGCGCGCCCCATCCTCGGTGCCGTGATCGGCCGGTCGCGCGCCTCCGGCGGGGGGCTCCGCAGCATCGTCCCGCTCGTCGCGCCGATCCTGGCCGCCGGCACCACGGTGCTCGTCGTCGTCTTCGGCGACCAGAGCATCGCCGCGGTTCGCGAGGCGATCCGCGTGCGCGGCGAGATCGGCCCGAACCTCGCCTGGTACCAGGAGTTCGTCCGCTATTACTACCTGCTGATCCAGACGGTCGACGGCTCGCTGTCGCGCCGCCTGCCGATGCTGCTCACGCTCCTCTGCCTCGCCGTCGTCATCGGCATCGTGCTCAAGCGCGGCGGCATCCCGGGCGCCGCGAAGGGCCCGACCATGCGGCTCGTCATCGTGGTCGTGGGAACCATGTTCTTCATGATGTTCTCGCCGACCAAGTGGACCCACCACTTCGGCGTCTACGCCGGCATCGGCGCGGCGATCGCCGGGCTTGCGGCGCTCGCGATCTACAGGATCGCGCTCAACTCGTCCCGCACGAGGACGCTGTTCCTCGCCGTCACCCTCCTCGTGCTCGCTCTCGCGGCATCGGGCATCAACGGCTGGTGGTACGTGTCGAGCTTCGGCATCCCGTGGTGGGACCGCCCGCCGTCATTCCGCGGGATCAACGCCTCAACCGTGCTCCTCGCGCTCGCGGTGCTCGTCTTCATACTCGCCGCATTCCAGCACCTGCGCGCCGACTACACGTCCGAGAACTCGCCGCGAACGTGGCGCGGGCAGACGCGCATGCGGGCCTTTGCGGCGGCGCCCGTCGCCGTCATCGCCGCTCTTCTCGTGGTGTTCAACGTCGCCTCCCTCGCCAAGGGCGCCTACTCGCAGTACCCCGCATACTCCGTGGGCCTCGGCAACGCGCGCTCGCTCGCGGGGAACGGGTGCATGCTGGCGAACGACGTGCTGGTCGAGCCCGATGCCGGCAAGGGCACGCTCGCGCCCGTGGACTCCTCGAAGTCCGCGTCCGAGACCCTCGAGGGCACGGACTCCTTCGGCTTCGACCCCAACGGCGTAGCCAGGGACCTCACCGCCGATTCCATTACCGGCGACGTGGGCACGGCCGGGTCCACCGAGGACCCCAAGGACGGTCCGCAGGAGCACTCGGGCCAGTCCGCGGGGACCGCGGGCGGCGCGGGCGACAAGGGCGTGAACGGCTCCTCGGTGGCTCTGCCCTTCGGCCTCGATCCGCAGACCACTCCGGTGCTCGGCTCGTACAAGTCCGGGGCGCAATCCGAGTCGTTTCTCGACTCCGGCTGGTACTCACTGCCCGAAGACGATCCCTCGCCGCTCCTCGTGGTCTCGGCCGCGGGCCGGGTCGCGCACTACGACGTCGTCGGCGCCTTCACGTACGGCCAGGACATGGCGTTTCAATTCGGCCACGTCGAGGCCGACGGCTCCGTGTCCCCCGTGGGCGGCAAGGTCCTCCCCCAGGACATCGGCCCGAACCCGTCGTGGCGGAACCTCCGCGTGCCGCGCTCGCTCTTCCCGGAGGGCGCGAACGCGGTGAAGATCACGATCCGCGACGGCGACCTCGACCCGGAGCAGTGGCTCGCCGTGACCCCGCCTCGTCTCGCGCAGCTCGAGTCGCTGCAGGACTACGTGGGTTCCGATGATCCCGTGCTCCTCGACTGGGCCGTCGGGCTGCAGTTCCCGTGTCAGCGTCCGTTCGGGCACCACGCCGGCGTCGCCGAGGTGCCGAAGTTCCGCATCCTCCCGGACCGTCCGCTCGCCGTGACCGCTACGTCCACGTGGGAGGACTACAAGGCCGGCGGCCTCCTCGGACTCACCAACATGAGCCTCGAGGCCGAGTCCGTGCCGAGCTACCTCCGCGACAATTGGAACCGCGACTGGGGTTCCCTCGAGCGGTTCACCCCGTACGGCACGTACTCCGGCGAGCCCGTGGAGGCGCAGGTCGACACTAAGGTCGAGAGTCGCTCGGGCATGTGGGAGCCGGACGCGAAGATCTTCGTGACCAACCCGGAGTAGGCGTTCGGGTCGTTTTACCGGCTGCGGCCACCACGGCGCCCCGCCAGCTACGGCTGGCGGGGCGTTGGCCACTTCGAACCGCCGGTCCGGCGGCGACTCCACCGGCCACAGCAGGCGGGCGCCCGGTCCAGTGGCCGCCCCGCGGTCCCCACTGGCCCGCCGGCCGCGGTTGGTGGGGCTGGCGGGGCGCCGGTCTCACAGTGCGGGACTGGCAGGATTTCCGCCCACGAAAGTGTCGATCCACGAGCGGACGCAGCACGTGGATTGACACCTTCTCTCGTGGATTCGGCTTACTCGGCTTATTCGGCACGCCCGCCGGGCGTCCTAGGAAACACGATGACGCCCCCGCTCCCCGGTAAACCCGGGAAGCGGGGGCGTCACAGAATCCCTGACTCGCGCCGGCGCGAACCCGCGCGGCGAGGAGGGAACGCGGC